>DAHUXF010000334.1 GCA_027307295.1 Acidobacteriaceae bacterium | reverse complement strand
GGGGCCAGCGTGCGCAGGCCCACAGGCGTCAGCAGTTCGCGCTCCACGGTTTCCACCACGGCGTGTGCGCGCTCCAATGGCAACATGGAGTAATGCAGGCTAACGGCAAGTATCTGGTTCGGACGAATGGAGGCGTCAGGTAGACTGCTGTCAACCACGTCATAAAGACACTGGGTCTTCTGGTTCCAGAAAATCTGATTGAAGCTCCTGCTGGCCTGGGCGGCAAGGCCGGAATATTTCTTCTTTCCTTCCTGATCGTCGCAACGCGACGCCAGTTCTTCCATAATGCGAAGAGCGTTATACCAGAGCGCCTGGACTTCAACGGGATGGCCGCATCGTGGAGTCACCACCCAATCGCCGATTTTGGCGTCCATCCAGGTCAACTGCGTGCCGGAGGAACCAGCATTCAACAAGCCGTTTCCGGCCACCTTGATGTTGTAGCGCGTCCCCTTGATATGGCAGTCAAGAATCTGGATGAAAACCGGATAAAGCTCGCGCAGAACAAAATCATAGTCGCCGGTGGCGGTTGCGTAAGCGCGCGTGGCCTCAAAGAACCAGAGCGTTCCATCCACAGAGTTAAACTCGGCCTTGTCTCCGGAATCGCCAAACCGGTTCGGCAGCATGCCCCCATCCACTTGGCGCGCAGCGTTGCGCAGAATGCTCCGGGCAATCTCTGCCTTGCCGGTAAAAAGAGTCAGGCCGGGGAGCGAGATCATGGTGTCACGTCCCCAGTCTGTGAACCATGGATAGCCGGCAATGATTGTCCACTCTTCGCCGCGCGGCGCCAGAAAGTGGTCCGCAGCCATCGTGAGCGCCTGCGCCAAAGGATCGTTCACCGGGGATGCTGCAAGCAAAGTCTGGCGGCGCTGCAGCTCAGAGTTGCGCACTGCATCCGCCTGCAAGACATCGCGTTGCTCCGTGGCGGCAATCACAATCATATTGCTGTCCTTACTGAGCGCACCAGATAACACAAACGGGTTGAAGAGATCTTCCTGAAAATCCAGGCCTCTCTCCCGTTCCACGCGATACAGAAAATTCCTGTACCAATAACCTTGCTCCTGCACGTGTTCAGCATTGTGGGCGAAGTAGAGACGCGGCAGGCCTGCGTAGGGCTGAATGCTGACTGAACGCGGCCCATGTTCGAAAGCAGGATTGAGGGCGGAGTTTTCATGCGTGGTGGCATGATAGTCACGAAAAGCGATCAGTGGACGAAGTTCCAGCACCGGCCTGGCCCCCGCTGGCATTTGCAGTACCTTGTACTCAATCTGCACAGCATTGCTGCCCTTGGGCATAAGAACTGTCTTTTGCAGGAGCATGCCTTCGGCAGCGAATGTCCACGTGGGAAAAGGTTCGAGACGAAAGCTGTTGAGCAGCAAGTATCCCTGGGGATGGATCGCGCCGGAGTATTCGTTGGTGGAAAGGTCAATGCGGCGCTCTCCGAAGACGAGCGTTTCTTCCAGCTTTGACAGCAAAAGCAAGCGGCCACCGGGTGGATGGAGCGCAGCCGTCAGCAAGCCATGATAACGCCGCGTGTTAGCGCCGGTCACGGTACCGCAGGCAAAGCCGCCGAGTCCATTCGTTTCCAGCCATTCACGGTTGAGTCCGGCTTCAAGGTCGGTACAGATGCTTTTCCTGAAGTTGATCAATTTCTCAACCTTCTTCTCTCAGAATTTCCGGGTGCGAAACACACAAACTGTCCGCTCGCACATGCTGAATACATTTCCGGAAATTATTTGTTTAGCTCTTCGGTCGCGATGGCAAATCCCCGGCTTTATCTTTATTTCTGAAATGATCGTCAATCAGCTTCGCCACCAAGCCGGTCCATCCCGTTTGATGGCTTGCGCCAACACCTGCGCCGGTGTCGCCGTGGAAATATTCATGAAAGAGGATGTAGTCTCGCCAGTGTGGATCAGATTGGAATTTTTTGCATGGGCCCAGAACTGGCCGGAAACCCTGATCATCGCGTTGAAATGTGTTGATCAGACGACAGCTGATTTCATCGGCCACGTCTTTCAGATTCACGCGCCGGCCCGAGCCGGTGGGACATTCAACCAGAAAAGATTCTCCATAGTATTCATGGAACCGGCGCAACGCCTGAATCAGCAGGTAATTCACTGGAAACCAGATGGGGCCGCGCCAGTTGGAATTGCCGCCAAATAATCCAGTGGCCGATTCCGCCGGTTCATATTTCACCGAATGCACCTGGCCATCCAATGCAAGAGTGTAAGGATGCTCGCGATGATAAGCAGAAAGCGCCCGGATTCCATAAGGCGACAGAAATTCATTTTCATCGAGCATGACTTTCAGAATGCGCTCCAGTTGCGGGCGCGTGGCCACGGAAAAAAGCCTTCTTTCCTTGTGGCCCTGGGTGCGCATGCAGGCCAGGTTCTCTGTAAGATCGCGGCGGTGTTCAATGAACCATTCCAGCCGCCTGCGAAATGCGGGGATGGCATCCAGCAGCTCCGGACTCATGACCTGCACGGCATACAAGGGCATCAGCCCCACCATGGAGCGCATGCGCAGAGGCATTGACGTGCCGTCTGAAGAATGCAGAACATCGTAAAAGAACCCGTCTTCTTCATTCCAGAGACTCAACCCGTCATCGCCCAGATGGTTCATGGCCCGCGCAATATAAATGAAGTGCTCCCAGAATTTGCTGGCCACATCTTCATAGATTGGACCTTCCCGCGAAAGCTCCAGGGCAATGGCCATCATGTCCAGCGAATACATGGCCATCCAACTGGTCCCGTCAGACTGCTCCAGATGGCCTCCGCCCGGCAGCTCTGCGTTACGGTCAAACACCCCAATATTGTCCAGCCCAAGAAAACCGCCCTGAAACACATTCATTCCTTCCACGTCCTTGCGGTTCACCCACCAGGTAAAGTTCAACAAAAGTTTGTGGAAGACGCGAGCAAGAAATTGCGCATCGCCCTTGCCGCCATTTTTCGCGCGGTCAATCAGGTACACCTGATATGTGGCCCAGGCGTGCACCGGCGGGTTCACGTCGCCGAAGGCCCACTCGTACGCCGGTTTTTGCCCGTTGGGGTGCATGTACCACTCACGCAGCAGCAGAATGAGCTGCTCTTTGGCGAAATCAGGATCGACCAGCGCCATGGTGACCGCGTGAAAGCCAAGGTCCCAGGCGGCATACCACGGATACTCCCATTTGTCCGGCATGGAGATAACGTCAGCATTGTAGACGTGGCTCCAGGCATGGTTGCGGCCGCTCTTGTGCGATTGCGGCGGCGGTGGCATGGTGGGATCACCCTTGAGCCAATCACGCACCACGTAATGGTAGTACTGCTTCGTCCACAGCATTCCGGCAAACGCCTGGCGCATGACGTTCTTTGTGTCCGGATCAGCCGCCTCAGGAATAACAGTTTTGTAGAACTCGTCCGCTTCCTGTTTTCTCTGCGCGAATATATTGCTGAATGCCGCTCCCAGCACATAAGCAGATGGTTTGGCCACCACGTCTTTCCGCAAGCGGAGATTCACGCTGATCTCTTTCCCCGCCGGGACTGTCAGCTTGTAATGGAAAGCGGCTTTGGTGCCCTGCCGCGCAGGATTCACCGAAGCTTTTTCGCCGTTGACGATATAGCGGTGAAATGCGTCTTTGACGAATGGTGAATGGTTCGCGGCGTTGAAGAGCCGCTCATTGTTCGTTTCATTATTCGTAAAGAGCGGCGTGCCGCTGGGGTCCGCGTGCAGCCAGTACGTCCCAATTTCTTCTTCTTCAACGCGGACGGCGCCGGAGACGGAATCAAACGCCATGGAAGGCTGGACCGTATTTTCACACCATATCCACCTGTTGCGAAACCACAGTGTGGGCAGCAGATGAATCGCGGCTTCTTCCGGGCCGCGGTTCGCCGCGGTAATTCGGATACAGATATCTTCTACTCCGGCTTTGGCATACTCCACAAAAATATCGAAG
>DAHUXF010000333.1 GCA_027307295.1 Acidobacteriaceae bacterium | reverse complement strand
GATAGACGGTCACCCCGGCACAGAACAGCGGTGCTGCCTGTACAGAAGTGACGGCATCCGGAATCCGTTCAGCATGCGTGGCTGGGGCTTTGATGAACTCCGCATAGCCTCCATCCACCGTGACGCCGGTGATCTTCTGCTTGACGCAAAGGTTCTCATTACCTTCACGGCAGAACTCGCATTCGCCGCAACTCCAGTGGATCCATGGAACACCCACGCGATCGCCGGCTTTCAAGTTGCTGACGCCAGGGCCAACTTCAACCACATGGCCGGCAACTTCATGTCCCACGATGAGCGGCAGCTTGGTGATGCCCGCGAATTGTTTCCAGTCACCATCGGCAACATGCAGGTCTGAATGGCAAACACCGCAAGCCTCCACCTGGATCAAGACCTCGCCTGCTCCGGGTTTTGGGCGTTCCACGTCCTCAATCTTCATAGGAGTTTTCAGTTCACGTAAAACCGCAGCTTTCATAAGGGTCACCTCGCGGCGCGGGAGTAGCGCCGGCTCTTTTGATTAGCGGCAATGGCCAGCTTGGGCTCAGGTTCTTCGGTTGTGAGCGATTCAGCCACAACCTTGGTGATCTGTTCGCGCAGCCAGCGGTTCGGAGGATCGCTCTCTGCGCTTTCATGCCAGTACATCTGGATTTCCAGTCTTTGCATGCTCTTCAGCGGAAACGGATAGATGCGGTTCTTGAAACGGCTATTCAGCATTTCGGCATATCGCTCAGGAATCGTCAGCAGAAGATCGGTCTGGCTCACCACGCGGCAGGCCGCAAAATACTGCTGGCAACGAAGCGCTATCCTGCGCTTCTTCCCTTTCCGGTTTAACTCGGCATCCACCAGGCTGGGGCCGTGCCGGCGGGAAGAGACCAGGACATGGTTCTGGGAAAGATACGTATCCAGATCAAGCCCATGCGCGATGGCCGGATGTCCGGCCCGCGCCATCACGATGATGCGATCAGAGAACAGGGGTTGCTGGCGAATGCTGTCACTCACATTGATGGGGACGTCCAGGGCCAGGTCAAGCACCCCACTGGCCAGCTCTGCTTCAATTTCCCGGCGCTTCACGCGCAACGTGGTGAGAGAGATTTCCGGGGCGGCCTCCGTCAGCGTTTTTACCAGGGAAGGCAGGATCGTGGATTCCATCAGCTCCCAGAAGCCAAGCTGAAAGTCGCGGCGCGTGTGCGCGGGATCAAAATTCTTGTTGTGATAGAGATTGACTTCAAGGGTCTGCAGCGCCTGCCGCACATCATTGATCATGTTCCGGCTGAACGGCGTGGGAATCATGTTAGCGCCGTCACGGATAAAAAGCGGGTCCTGCAGCAACTCGCGCAGCCGTTTGAGCGCATGGCTCATGGCCGGCTGGGTGAGCTTGAGCTGCCGTCCAGCGCGGGTCAAATTGCCCTCGCGGTAAATGGCCTCCAGCACCACAAAGAGATTAAGATCAACCTGGCTCAGATGCACGGCACAAATATTACACTATTCTGAAGATTCATTTGATGAATGCAAGGCAATCGACTAGCTTAATAGGGTTCTAGAATGGTTACAGGTAAAACCTATGAACTTTGAATTCAGCAACAAGGTCCAGGAATTGCAAAAGCGGCTGATCGCTTTCATGGATGAGTACATCTATCCCAACGAGCAGCGCTATTATCAGGAGATTGAGCGTGAGCGCTGGGCTCCCACCCGCGTGATTGAGGAGCTCAAGCCCAAAGCGCGCGCCGCAGGACTGTGGAACCTATTTCTGCCCGAAGATGAACATGGCGCCGGCCTTACCAATCTGGAGTATGCACCACTGTGCGAGATCATGGGCCGGAGCATTCTGGCGCCGGAGGTTTTTAACTGCTCCGCTCCGGACACCGGGAACATGGAAGTTCTGGCGCGCTACGGACCGCCGGAGCAGAAAGAGCGCTGGCTGAAGCCGCTGCTGGCCGGGGAAATCCGGTCATGCTTCGCCATGACGGAGCCCGCTGTGGCTTCGTCGGACGCCACCAATATTCAGGCCAGCATTCGCCGCGAAGGCAATGAGTACGTTATCAACGGACGGAAGTGGTGGTCTTCGGGGGCCGGAGACCCGCGCTGCAAGATCGCAATTTTTATGGGCAAGACCGATCCCGCAGCCAAGAAGCACCAGCAGCAGTCCATGGTGCTGGTGCCCATGGACCTGCCCGGCATCAAGATTGAGCGCATGCTCACGGTATTTGGTTATGACCATGCTCCGCACGGCCATGGCGAGGTCAGTTTTGAAAACGTCCGCATCCCGGTTACCAACATGCTTCTTGGTGAAGGCCGTGGATTTGAAATCGCGCAAGGCCGGTTAGGACCGGGACGCATCCACCATTGCATGCGTTGCATCGGCGTAGCCGAGCGCGCGCTGGAGACCATGTGCAAGCGCGTCAAGTCGCGCGTAGCGTTTGGCAAGCCGTTGGCTGAGCAGGGAACGCTCCGCGCCGATATTGCGCTATCGCGCATGGAAATCGAACAATCCCGCCTGCTGACACTCAAAGCTGCGTACATGATGGATACGGTAGGCAATAAAGCGGCGCGCGCGGAGATAGCCATGATCAAAGTAGTGGCGCCCAACGTGACGCTGCGCGTGCTGGACCGAGCAATTCAGGCCCATGGCGGCGCGGGTGTATCCCAGGACACATTTCTTGCCGGGGCCTGGGCCAATGTACGCACGTTGCGGCTGGCGGATGGTCCGGACGAAGTGCACATGGAATCGATCGCGAGGCAGGAATTAGAGAAAGGTTCTCCCAAGGTGCTGAAGGCCGGGCTGGCACATGCCAGCGATTAGATCATCACTCCGGCTTTTGCAGGAAAGCGTTGATCTCCGGTACATCACGGAACGGCTGAGTAAGGATCTCAGGCAACTGGACCTGTTCTTCTGTATCAATGCCCTTGACGCCGATGTGTATTTTCTCCTGCGGAATGTCGAGCCGGAACGTCCGATGAATGCGGTCCCACACGGCCAGACCGCTCGACCAATTTGTATTGGCTTCTGACGGCTCATCCGAATGATGAATGCCATGCATGCGCGGCGTGACCAGTATCCAGCTCAACGCTGATTCCCATGAGCGCGGCAGCCGGATATTGGAGTGATGAAACAAGATTGAAAGCGAAAGAAAAGTCTGCCAGTAACTCAGCGCCTCCGGATCAACCCCGATCAGCATGACCTGCGCTGCGCGATACGGTACGGAGACGGCCAGTTCGCCGAAGTGGAAGCGCAAAGCCGTAGATGCGTCCAGATCAAGATCAACATGATGCACTGCATGAAATCGCCACAGGAATGGGACACGATGCGTCAGCACATGCCACAGGTAGAGCGTGTAATCCATCAGGGCCACAGCGGCCAGAATCTCAAGCCAGCGGGGAAGGCGCAATTTCTTCAGCGGACCAGATTTCATCAGGCCCAGCCCCTGCTGCTCCACTGAGCGGGCCAACGGCCTGATGACCGGGCCTTCCAGCAAGTGAACCGTGAGCGCTCCCAGCGAGGCAACTGCCAGGTTACGGCCAGTGCGCCGCACTTTGGATTCGCGTTCGCGCCGCAGCGGGCGTTTCCGCTCCAGCAACACCAGTCCGGCCAGCATCCCCAGGCTCAGGGCAACACGAAAGAAATTCTTCACCCGGTAAACGTTAATCCCTGGATGCGGAAAATGCCAAGCCGGGGCTGCTGGAAATCCGGGACATGAAAATGGTAGCTTGGGATGGCCGAGGGTGAGTTGCCAGAAGCGTCCTCGCGTGTATCGTTAACATCTAGTAGTGTTGGGGGCGGAGACCTTTAGTGCATGCCTGAGAAAACTGTCACGCTGCCGATTCTGCGCCGGACGGCTTCCACCGATTTTCACAATACGGTGCGGCAGCATGGTCTTGGCGATCTTCGGCGCGGTGAATTGACAACGCTGCAGATCAACGTGGGCAAGCTGTGCAACCAGGCATGCCATCATTGCCAT
>DAHUXF010000332.1 GCA_027307295.1 Acidobacteriaceae bacterium | reverse complement strand
CGCCAAGCTGGTCATAGACTCCGCCCTGGGCCATCTTCTCAAGCGACGTTGTGATAACTTCCAGCAGTTGCCGGTTCCCGGTTTCAGAGTAGCTCTGCATCAGCAGGTCCATACCGCTGGGATGAGGAAACTTGGGCGAGGAACCGAAGCCGCCGTGTTCGCGGTCAAACAGCTTGACGGCTGAATCCACCAGGGCATCGACCAGCTCGGCCCGCAGAGGGCCTGACTTGCCCGCAAAGCCTTCCGCCTGGCTGATGGCGCCCATCACGCTTTCGGCAGACTCCAGCACGTCGCCATGTTTTTCGTTATAAGCCTGGGCCAGCGTCTGCAACACGCGGCGAAAACTTGGCCGCCCCTGATAGTCCTGAGGAGGGAAATATGTTCCAGCGTAAAACGGCTTTCCTTCCGGCGTAAGAAACGCGGTGAGCGGCCAGCCGCCCTGCCCCGAAAGCGCGCTGATAGCGGCCTGGTAGCGCGAGTCCACGTCCGGGCGCTCGTCGCGATCGACTTTTACGGGAATGTAAATCCGGTTGATGACCTCGGCGAGCTGCGGATTTTCGTAGCTCTCGCGGTCAATCACGTGGCACCAGTGGCACCACACCGCGCCGATATCGAGCAGAATGGGTTTGTTCTCACGCTTTGCGGTATCGAAAGCCTCGCTCCCCCACTCATGCCAATGGATAGGCTGATGCATGGCGGAACGCAGGTAAGAAGAAGAAGCGTGGGCAAGCGAGTTCAACGGGCCATCAGTCATTTGTTTAGTTTATCTTTTATTCTGGAAAAGAGGTTCGGCTACCTATGCGTATCGCCTTGGTATCAGACGTTCACGGTAATCTGACGGCCCTGGATGCCGTATTGGCCGATCTGCGGCAGCAACAACCTGACGTGGTTTATCACGGCGGCGACCTGGCTTTTGGAGGATGTGATCCAGCGGAGGTAATCGACCGCATCGCTCATGCAGGCTGGATGGGCGTGGCGGGGAACACTGACGAAATGCTCTGGACCTCCGCCGCCCGCGCCAGCCTGGAAGAGTCCGCGCCTAAGCTCCGGCCGCTTTTTCAGCTCCTGTTTGAAACGTTTGCGCCGGCCACTTGTGAGTTGATTGGACAATCACGGCGTGAATGGCTGCGCCGCCTGCCGTCTGAGCTTCGCCATGAAAATCTGGCGCTCATGCATGCCAGTCCCGGTAATCTGTGGCGCGCCCCCATGGATACGGCGGATGCATCCGAACTGGAAGAGACCTATAAAAGCCTGAATGCCGCGATTGTGGTCTACTGCCACATTCACCGGCCCTTTGTGCGCAGGCTTGGGACTGGGCTTGGGACAATGACTGTCTGTAATTGCGGCAGCGTAGGTGCTCCGTATGATGGAGATCCGCGAGCTTCTTACTTGTTGATCGACGATGGCCAGCCCGCAGTGCGCCGCGTGCAATATGACGTGGAAGAAGAAGTCAAACGGTTGCTGCAATCAGACTATCCATACAAAGAATGGTTGGCGGAGATACGCCGCAGTGGCAGTTACATGCCGCTGCCGGAAAATCGCTGAGCAGCCTCGCTGGGGCTTTGTGATCTTCTAAATCTAGGTGGACCACTAATCCACTCATCAGCAAAGGTCTTGGGTGTCTCTCCAGGCACCTTAGAATCAACCTGCGCTCGGTAATGTTTGCCGACGCAACGGCCTTGTCGATGTTCTGTTTAGGCTCGCCCGCGTGCGCTTTACAAAAGAAAGATTCCCACAATGGTGCTGATACCTCCGTCCCCGATATGAAAGTCATTTCACTTAGGGAGAGCTCATAAAGGTGTTAGATTCTTTCCGGCCATCGGTGTCCATTCCCCCAATGATGTCCATCACAGGATGACCTGTTCCCATTCGACGACCGACCCGACGCCTGCGGACAGGCAGTCCCATTTGAACTTGAGATGTGGCGTAATCCGTAACCGCAAGTTCTGTGCTTGCGTCACCGCAACCGATGCCCTTCTTGAAGGGGCGTTTCCAAAAAAGCAACAAATACAGAACCAAACTCAACATGGAGAAAGAACGAAATGCAAGTTGCAAGATTAAAGAAGAGTATCGCCCCTCTCTACCATGCGATTGTAGCCACGCTGTTTTTTTTGCCGTTGCATGGATACGCGCAAATAACAACTATTACCACGCCTGTTGATCCGGGCCCACGCCCAGTGGGAAACCAGACCAAAACATTTGCCGGAGCGCAGTTTAACAATAACGGTGTCCTTACAACGCTCCTGACAACGCCCATCGTTAACTTCCACCAGCCGCCCGATCAGCTTGGCAATGAGGGAGCCGGACAGGTGCTCCGGTTCGACAACACGCCCGGGACGCCAGACCACACCACGGCTTTTTTTTGGGGTAACAGTGTCGCGGTGTTCGGGCAAAACGTTTCGGTAGACGGCGCACTTGACGCGAGCGGGAATCCGACAATCCCGGGGCTGGGGCCCGCCTTCAATGGGACAAGTTGTTTCATGTGCCATTCGCAGCCAACGATCGGGGGCACGAGTCCGGGTATTGGGACGAACGGATTCACACAGAACCCCCAAATTACCGCCGCCAAGGCCCTGGGCGCGAAGAACTTTGTGCCGGGTTTTATTACGACAAACGGTCCCATTCAGGAAGCCCGTTTCATCTTCGATCTCACCAATGACCCCGCCGGAAACACATTGGATGGAGGTGTGCATGAACTTTTCACCACGCAGGGCAGGAGTGATGCCGGAAATTGTGTGCTGGCGCAGCCGGATTTTTCCACGCAGCGCTCGCTTCACAATGTGATCTTCCGAACCCCCACGCCTACTTTTGGCCTGGGACTGGTGGAGAACACTTCGGAGGCCACCTTTCAGGCCTACCTGAATAGCATTGCCAGCGCCGCGGGTTCGCTGGGTACCCCGATCCACGGCCATTTCAATCATGATCCAAACGATGGCGCCATGAGCAAATTCGGCTGGAAGGCGCAGAACAAGTCCCTGATGCTCTTTGCTGGAGAAGCCGCTAATGTGGAACTGGGATTGACTAATGAGATATTCAACAATGAGAAGGTCCCGGGGTCAGGATGCATCAGTATCAGCACTTTTGGCAATGGCATCGTGCCCAGCGGAATATCGGCGTTCGGGACGCCGGAAGACAACACGCGTGTAGCCTTTGCGGACGGAGCTCTTCCTCAAGATGAAGATTCCCTGATATCTTCAGCCATTGAGAACTTTGCCATTTTCATGCGCATCAACGGCGCTCCAAGCCAATGCGCTTATGACAGTGGTCTGGACAGCACTGGGGCGGCCCAATGCGTAGCATTCGCCAACAGCCCCAATGCCGCCAAGATCTTACGCGGACAAACACTCTTTGATGTCCCTGCCAATGGAGGCGTCGGCTGCGCATTCTGCCATGCCAACAATCCTTTTCTGACCGATCCATCGCCGGTCACAGGTTTGAACAGCCGCTCTTACATGCCTTTTTCTGATTTTGCCTTGCACCACATGGGAGCCAAGCTGGCTGACGGTATCAACCAGGGGCAGGCCGGTCCGGACGAGTTTCGGACCGCGCCGCTCTGGGGGGTTGGCCAGCGGCTCTTCTTCCTGCATGACGGGGGATTGGCGGCAACCGGAGCGCGCCATCCAAACTCCACGACTCCGTTACGCGATGCTATTGAGGATCACTGCTTCACGCCACCTAGTGGTATCGCAGCCTCGGAAGCCTGCGCGGTAATCACAAAGTTCAATGCGTTGCCGGAGACGTCCGGGACAACAAACACTCCTTCCAAGCAGGACTTGTTGAATTTCCTGCGTTCACTCTAACTTCATCAGCGGCGGATTCCAATTCCGGGTCCGCCGCATTTTTTTTTGCGAAGTTGCACAACTTGAATTGCCGCGGTTGGCGTAGTTGCTATCTAGGCTTTGCCCTTCAATCGCAACCCGGCACGTTCTTCCAGCAGCATGATGGTAGAGGCGTAATCAAGATCGTC
>DAHUXF010000331.1 GCA_027307295.1 Acidobacteriaceae bacterium | reverse complement strand
TACAATGGAGACACAAAGCTTTGCGCTCAACGCCTGGCAGGCAGACGTCAAGAACGGACATTTTTTAGAAGGGAATCGATGGCGAAGCGGGGACTCATCACCGGCGTTACAGGACAAGACGGCTCGTATCTGGCGGAACTTCTGCTCCAGAAAGGGTATGAGGTCCACGGCATAAGACGCCGTTCCTCCTCTTTTAATACGGGCAGAATCGACCACCTCATCCAGGACCCGCATACGGCAGGCTGCCGTTTTTTTCTTCACTATGGCGATTTAACGGACTACAGCAGCCTTATTCGGACGATTGAGCTGGTCCAGCCTGACGAGATTTATAATCTCGGCGCGCAAAGCCATGTAGCCGTTTCCTTTGAGCAGCCGGAATACACAGTCGATTCAGATGCCATGGGCCCGCTGCGCATGCTGGAGGCCATCCGGGTGCTGGGCCTGGAAAAAAAGACGCGGTTTTATCAGGCGTCTACTTCGGAAATGTTTGGTAAAGTGCAGGAAGTTCCCCAGGCTGAGACCACGCCTTTTTATCCCCGCTCGCCCTATGGTGTCGCCAAGCTGTACGCCCACTGGATCACCGCCGGCTATCGCGATGCGTATGGTATCTATGCCTGCAGCGGTATCTTGTTCAATCATGAGTCGCCGGTTCGCGGCGAAACTTTTGTGACGCGGAAGATTGTTCGCGCGCTGGTCCGCATTCAACTGGGAATGCAGGACTGCCTTTATCTGGGCAATCTTGACGCCAAACGCGATTGGGGCCATGCCCGCGACTATGTTGAAGCCATGTGGCTGATGCTGCAACAGGAAAAGCCGGAGGACTTTGTGATTGCAACCGGCGTTCAGCACTCCGTGCGAGATTTTATCTCTGCCGTGGTAAAGGAGTTGGGTTGCGCGATCCGGTGGCAGGGTTCGGGTACCAGTGAAGAAGGCTTTAATGAAAAGACGGGGGTCCGCGTTGTCGCCGTTGATCCTCGCTATTTCCGTCCGGCGGAAGTGGATACGCTGCTGGGCAATGCAGAGAAAGCCAGGATCAAGCTGAACTGGCAGCCGAGGACCAGTTTTGAGGAGCTTGTGGCTGAAATGGTGCGGGAAGAATCGCAGATCGCCAAAGCGGAAAACTCTCTCAAGGCGTTACGTCCTGCGATATCTGTGCAATAGAATTCCATGGAACAGTTCAGAGCTCTTGCACCGTTGATGTCACTGGCGTCCCACGCTGAGACGGTTTGTTCGCGGAAGCCATTTTTACCATAGGCCGATGAAACTCAACTTCTTCAGAAAAACGGCGTCTGATACCACGAACAGAAAGATTTTCCGGGCAGCCCTGATTGTCGGCTCCCTCGCGTTGGTGGCGAAGCTGGCCGCAACGGTCAAAGAACTGGTCATCGCCCGCTCTTTTGGACGTGGTGATGCAGTGGATGCGTTTCTGATTGCCTTTGTCTTGCCGACCTTTGTGCTGAACATCGGTATGGGCGCTCTGGGTTATGCTCTGGTTCCAGTGTTTGTGGAAACACGCCAGAAACAGGGAGTTGAGGCGGCGCAGCAACTGTTTTCCAGCGTCATGCTGCTTGGAGTCATCGCCCTTGCGGGAGTTGCACTTCTCCTGGGACTGGCAGCGCCGCTGTATCTGCCGGTACTGGGCCACAGCTTCTCTGCCGCCAAACTGGAGCTTACGCGCGAGCTGCTCTATTTGCTCTTGCCGTGGGTCATCTTCAGCGGTGTCGCCAGCCTGGCGTCTTCAGTGCTGAACGCCAGTGAGAAATTTGCCTGGCCGGCGCTTATTCCCCTGGTGACAACCGTCGTGACGATAGCGCTGGTCCTCTTCCAGGCCCGCCGTTGGGGCATTTTTACGTTGGCGGGTGGCGCTGTGACCGGAAGCTTGCTTGAATCTGCGCTCCTGTTGCACCTTCTGCGGAAGCAGGGACTGCACTTCAATTTGCGCTGGCATGGTCTGGATGAGCGGGCACGTCTCGTGCTGCGCCAGTACCTGCCCATGTTGACCGGGGCAATCCTGATGGGCAGCACCTCGGTGGTGGACCAATCCATGGCCGCCATGCTGCCGTCAGGAAACGTGGCTGCGCTGGGCTATGCCAACAAACTGATCGCAGGGATAACAAGCATCGGAGCCATGGCCCTGAGCACAGCTACGCTGCCGTATTTTTCCCGGATGGTGGCAGCCCGTGATTTCGCCGGCTGCCGGCACACGTTAAAGCGATATTCACTTCTGGTTGTCGCCACCACTGTGCCGTTTACTCTGTTGCTGATCGCGTTTTCCAGGCCGCTTGTGCGTTTGCTTTTTCAGCGCGGCGCTTTTACCGCCGCTGATACTGATTTAGTGAGCTGGGTCCAGGTCTGCTACGCTATCCAGATACCGTTCTATATCTGGAGCATGCTTTTTGTGCGTTTTATCTCATCCATCCGCCGGAATGACATACTGATGTACGCTTCTGCCGTCAACCTGGTTCTGGATGTGGTCCTTAATCTTGTACTCATGCGCGTATGGCACGTTGCCGGCATCGCGCTCTCCACCTCAATCTTCTATATTGTTTCGTTGTTGATGCTATCCCTATGGTCGCTTCGCTACCTGTCCGGGAAAGAGAGTTCTACCGCGCTCCCTGTGGCCCATGTGGAAGCCACACATTAATAACATGCGGCTGACTCTGGTCATAGCGTCTCTGGGACGTGGCGGAGCGGAGCGAACGGCTTCTGTTCTTGCCAATGCGTGGGCGGAACAGGGAATTCACGTCACGCTTATCACATATCTGCGGGATTACGTTCCAGCGTTTCCGCTTCATCCTGAGATTGATCTGCGAGAGTTGCAATTGCGGGGTGGCGCGGCAAGGCATTTTTTTCATGGGATGGTCCGCAATCTCAAAGTGGTTCGCGCGCTCCGGAAGGCCATCCGGGAATCCGCGCCCGATGTCATTATCGGCTTCATGGACATTCCTAACGTGCTTACCTTGCTGGCTGCGCGCGGTATGGATGTGCCTGTGGTTGTCACCGAACATATTCATCCTGCCTACTATCACATCGGGTGGGTCTGGGAGACAATGCGCCGGCATGTGTATCACCGTGCGGACGCGCTTGTTTGCGTGAGCAAGCCGCTGTTGGATTGGTTCCAGAGCGCGGTCAAGGTAAGAGGTTACACCATTCCTAATCCTGTTGCCCCTGCGCCTTTATCCCTGAGCTCGGCTGACAATCAGCCTGGAGATAAGCCTGGGCGGGTGATGGTTGGCATGGGGCGTCTGGTGGAACAGAAAGGTTTTGATCTGCTGCTGAAAGCGTTTTCACAGGTAGCTGACCGCCATCCTGACTGGTCACTCAAGATACTGGGTGACGGCCCGCTGAATGATCAACTCCGGGCACAGGCGCAAAAGCTCGGCCTTGCGGAAAGGGTCGAATTTACCGGCGCGCTGACAGACCCGTTCCCAGTGCTGCGGGCTGCCGATCTGTTTGTATTCTCGTCGCGATTTGAAGGGTTTGGCAATGCGCTCTGCGAGGCCATGGCATGCGGCGTGCCGGCCATCAGCTTCGATTGCCCGTCAGGCCCCTCTGACATTATCCGTCATGAAGTGGATGGCCTGCTCGTTCCTGCGGAAGACGTTACAGCGCTGGCGGCGGCTATGGACCGTTTGATGAGTAACACTCAGGAACGTCTGCGGCTGGCATCACGGGCAAGTGAAGTGGTCTCGCGTTTTGGCACAGGGCCGATTTTGGTTTTGTGGCGGCGTCTCTTTGATGATCTGCTGGAACAACGAAAAGCAATGAGGTCCCAGTGAAGATGAGGAAGCAGCGAGTGCTGTTTCTATTTCCGTTTCCCTCATTGGGGGGCGGCGGAGGGGCGCAACGTGTGCTGTCAACGCTTCTTCGTCATCTCGATCGTGAGCGGTTCGAACTGCATCTAGCGCTATTGCAGGCGGTGAGAGGCGAAGGCGACGACATTCCCCCGGGCGTCATTGTACATAGCCTGGACTAC
>DAHUXF010000330.1 GCA_027307295.1 Acidobacteriaceae bacterium | reverse complement strand
TGTGATCTGCAACGTGGCTGGCCCGCCTGCGGTCCCCGATGGAATAATCGCGCAGACCTGTGCGTCACTCCACAATGAAGGTGTGACGCTGGTGCCATTCAGGCTCAGCGTGCCTCCGCTTCCGCCGTTGCCAAAGCCACTGCCATTGGCGCACTGTGTGCCGCCAACTGCTATTGGGTCCCACTGTACGGACGTGATAGTTGGCGTGGATTGTGCCAGGGCATTTGCAGGTAAGCAAGAACACTGAAAGCCGAGAACGGCGACAAGAATGATGGCAGATGTTTGACGGCTAAGGCACAACAGATTTACAGCGGTATTGACGAAACTACACGCCATAAGCCCCTCCCACGTGGTGCTGAAGAACCCGGTTTGCGATGCAATAAGAATCGACCTAGCCTACCATCCAGATACAAACGAGAATATGTAAATTCTGATTAAGGTGGGTTACGAGCGTGGTGTCCCCCTTTGGGACAGGGTGAATGACATGGGTAGTTCTGGCTTTGTCCCGGGGTACCCTGAAGCAATATCAAACAAGGGGCTTAAAGTTCTTGCTGGTGCTCCGTCTGCGTGACGGCACGGTTTTGCAAGCCTTTATGAAGGCCGCTCTTTACGCTCTTTTTCTCGTTCGGCGGCCATATTGCGCAGGGCGCGGCCTTTGTCGGGTGTGGGGTCTTTCACCAGACCATAGGTGGTGCGGCCTTCATGCTCTTCCGGCAGATATTCGGTGATGGGCAGACCCTGGGCATCGACAAACAGCAGGCAATGGCAATATTTATAGATCTGCATGTCATCACAGGCGCAAATCCATGTGCGATGGGTTACTTCCTCTTTCTTGTCAGGATAGAAGCGGCAAGGGCAGAGCGGTTTCCCAAGCGTGTCCATATGGTAGGCCAGGCCCTGGACCACGGACTCGGTCACATCTTTATCCGGATGCGTGAAGGTGCCGGATTTTGCGCAGTACTTCTCCACGAACTTGCGTATGCGCTGCAATGCTTCTTCACTGACGGTAGGACTCATGAAGCTCCTGGAAGGCTTGATCTGGTGTTTTCTTTACCAGTATACGTGGGACATTGCAGGCGATGATAGAATTTCGCGCGTGAACAGGCCTATTGTCCCAGACTTGATTCAGCCGCACGCCGGGGAAGAACTAGTCCTGGTTGCGCGTGCGTCAGGGTTTCAGATTTACGTCTGCGGCGCGGGGGCCGATGGTCGATTTGCCTGGGTGCTGAAAGCTCCGCAGGCGCAACTTTTTGATGAGCAGGGAACCATAGTGGGTTCCCATTTTGCCGGTCCAACATGGCGGCATAACGACGGCAGTGAAATTGTGGGCAAGATGTTCGCCAAGGCGGACGCGCCTGATCCCACGGCAATCCCATGGCTGCTGATCAACGTAATCAGCCACTCCGGCAACGGCGTCTTCAGCCGCATAACCACCATCCAGAGAATCAATACCGTGGCAGGGCTTCCTCCGGCGGAGCCTTGCAGCCAAGGCAATCAGGAAGTTGAGTTCAGAAGCGAATACAGGGCTGACTATTACTTCTATGCTCGGTGCGCGTAGCAGCTTCGCTAGGCGACGGTGCGTTTGAGCTGACCACAGGCAGCGTAGATATCGCGTCCGCGCGGACGACGGACAAACGCTGGAATCCCGGCTTTCATCAGTATGTTTTGGAAAGCCTGGACCCGCTGTTCCGTAGGCATGCCAAACTCGATCCCTGGCCCCGGATTAAGCGCAATCAGATTCACTTTGCAGCGGATGCCGCGAACCAGTTCTACCACTTCTCGCGCATGGGCCACACTGTCATTCGTCCCGTTGAGCAGGACGTATTCAAATGTAAGGCGCTCACGATTGCGAAGAGGGAAGTCGCGCGCAGCCTGCATCAGCATCTCCAGGTTCCACTTCTTGTTGATCGGCATGATGGCGCTGCGCACCGCGTCGTTAGACGCATTCAATGAAATGGCCAGCTTAGGGCGCACCGGCTCCTCTCCAAACTCATGGATTCGGGGAATAATGCCGGAGGTGGAAACCGTCATGCGCGACTCAGGGAATCCCACTCCTTCAGTTAGCAGCCGCACGGCCTTCATGAAGTTGGGGTAATTTAAAAACGGTTCGCCCATCCCCATGAAAACAATATTGACGCGTTGACGCGCCAGATCAGCCTTGCGATCATTCAGCACCGCAAGCACCTGGCCCACAATTTCTCCCGCAGACAGGTTGCGCTTGACGCCCAACAGCGCTGTGAGACAAAACTGACAGTTCACGGCGCAGCCCACCTGGCTGGAAACGCAGATCGTTGCCCGATCCCACTCGGAATCTCCAGCTTCGGTGCCGTCGCCGGCTTCACCGCCGTCACCTTCGGGCATCCACACGGTCTCAACAGTCTCTCCATCGGCCATGGCAAACAGGTAGCGGATGGTCCCATCAGTGGAGTGAAAGCACTTTTCGATGCGAGGATGCTGTATCTCCATGCCCTGAGATTTCAGCATTGCACGAAATTCCTTTGGGAGCGTGGAGACTGACTCTAACGCCTGCAACCGCTGGGGGTAAAGTGCCTCAAAAAGTTGTCGCGCGCGGTAGTCCGGCTGCCCAAGTTTTTGTGCAAGTGAGCTAAGTTCTTTATAATCAAGACCCACTAGTCCGGATTGTGGTATATCTGCCACTTGAATCCTGCTTTTCACATCAAATTTTACACTGAATGGGCAATGTGGCTTTGTTTGCACCGTGGTGTTTCCAAACCATTGAAAGAAAAAGGCATATATTTAGCTATGCGACCATTTCCAGTGTGTGAGAATCATATATAGGCCCTCAAAAATGGAAACTGCAGAATTGAAAAGATCTCCGGTTAGTGAGCCCAGAAGCATTGAGCGTGAAGTTCTTCCCAATGGTCTGATCGTCCTCAGTGAGGAGATGCAGAACATTCGCTCCATCGCCATTGGCATTTGGATGAAGACTGGCTCCCGCGATGAAACCCCTGATTTGAATGGGATGTCGCATTTCACTGAGCACATGGTCTTTAAAGGGACCCAATCACGCTCGGCGCGTGACATTGCCCGCCAGGTTGACTCCATCGGCGGCAACATGGACGCCTTCACCGGCAAAGAAACCATCTGTTTCAACATCAAGGTGCTGGACGATCATCTCCCGGTGGCCATCGACATTCTGAGCGATCTGGTTCTGAATCCGATTTTTGACCCCAAAGATATTACCCGTGAAAAAGGGGTGATCCTGGAAGAAATCAAAATGGACGAGGACAATCCTGATTACCTGGTCCATGAGATATTCACCCAGAATTTCTGGAAAGACCATCCACTGGGCAAGCCGATCTTGGGGACCAAGGAAACCGTGCGTTCCTTTGAGCAGGAAAAGCTCTTTGACTTCTACCGTCACCGCTTTTCTCCTAATAACATGATCATTTCGGCGGCAGGCCATCTGAACCACCAGAACTTTATGGATCTGATCAAGGAGCGCTTCTCCGGTCTGAAGCGGATGCCGAACGGCTTCCATTCGCCCGCGCCGGCCATCACGCCCAAAATCATCACCCGCAACAAGAAATCTCTTGAGCAGGTGCAACTGTGCCTCGGCGTGCCATCGCACTCTATCTCCTATGAAAAGCGTTATGTTTCATATGTGCTCAATACGGTTCTGGGCGGAGGCATGAGTTCACGGCTTTTCCAGAAGGTCCGCGAAGAGCAGGGGCTGGTCTATTCGATTTACAGTGATTTGAATCCTTATCGCGATACTGGCTGCTTTGCGGTCTATGCCGGGACTTCGCTGGAATCTACCAGGCCGGTGGTTGATTCTGTGCTGGCTGAATTCCGTGAACTTAAATCCGGTCCTATTGCGAATGAAGAGCTGCGTCGCGCCAAAGACCAGCTTAAAGGCAGCCTCATGTTGAGCCTGGAATCCAGCACCTCGCGCATGTCCAACCTGGCCCGCCAGGAAATGTACTTCGAACGTTTTTTCAGCCTGGATGAAACCAT
>DAHUXF010000032.1 GCA_027307295.1 Acidobacteriaceae bacterium | reverse complement strand
CGAATCTCTAGTTTCAGCCATGTGGTTGCGCTCGGCCCCCCGGCAAAAAATTCCACCACTAATCAACACGGGCTTCACTGATCTAAAAAATCAGCTCGTAAATACGGAAGCGCACAAACTTGCCTGCGCATTTGTTTTATTCGTGTTTATTGGCGTTGATTCGCGGCTACGCCCGGCAAAAATAACGACCCACTCTGTTCGCAGGCCATTGTCACACACCATCTTCATCGGCAGTTTATTTAACGCTAACAACCGCCGTGAACACCTCTTCCATGGCCAGCCCGGTGCTGCATCCGGACAACGGTGCTTGTTGCCGCCGGCTGTCCGTCCACACGGGATGTGAAACGCCCGCAAAGGAGGCAAGCCCTTCGTAGTCGCCCTGCTGGTTTCCAACGTCGATGGCATTGCAAGGGAACACGCCGTTGCAATCGTGCTCATTGGAGCTGGCCGTGCTGACGCGTATGTTTGGAGACAGAAAGCTCTGTCCGCCATTTCTTGACTGGGTAAAGAATGTGTCGGTCATAAAGCGCGATCCAGTGGTGTCATTGCGCGTATCGTAAAACGAGACATTCACGTCGCCCGTCACCGGGTCCACTGCCATCCATTGATTAAAGCGGTCCACCGGGAAGGAGAGCCTGTCAGTAACCGAACTGGGGTGTGACCATGTATTTCCTTTGTCGTCAGAGAATGCCATAAAGATATCGGTTGTGCCGGCTGCGGTAAGGTCCATCCAGGAGCAAAAAAGCCGCCCACGATGTGGACCGCTGGAGCGGTCGGCGTCGCAGGAGGGGTAGACCAAAGCGTGGCGGAACAGCTCGGCGGGAATGCCGATATCAAATGGCTCAGTCTTTGTCGATACGATGTTTGGCCGCTGCCAGGTAGCCCCGCCATCATTGGAACGCGCAAAGGCGATCACATTGGCCGAAAAATCATTCCACGCCACGTACACCGTGCCGTCTGGGCCAACGAACGGCGAGGCCCCTATAGACCGCCCAGGGCCGTTCGGATCATCCACGCGCACTGAGTTGAAGGTGGCGCCATGGTCGTTGGATGTGGCCACGCGCACCCCGCCGCCGCTGGCTGAGCCGCCGCTGGATGCGTCCCAGGCAATATACACATTGTCACGAAACGGGCTGCCGGAATTTGTATCAGCGGTGATGATTGGCTTGTCATTGAAATGGTTTGAGCCGCTGGAGAAAGAAAAGAATGTTACTGCAGGATAACTTTTGCCGCCGTCAATGGATTTTGCCACTGCCAGCTCTGAGCCGTTCACTCCAGTGCCATTGCCGAAGAAAACAACAATGTAACCATAAAACAGATTGCCGGTGGTATCGAACGCCAGAGAAGGATCGGAGCCGAAGCGGACTCCGTTGGTCCCAATGGGAGCAGGCAATGGCAGATCCACCGCTCCCCAGTTTGAGCCTTCATCTGATGAGAAATACCCGCGCATGGGATCACGAAAAATCTCGTTTGATCCGGCGGCCACAATTTTGGGGTTGGCTGAGCTAACGGCGATGAAGGTCTCGCTTTGCGGCCCGCACTCGTTGGAGACGTCCACATTGGCTCCCACTGTGATGGACTCTCCCGCACCGGTTGGGCTGTCAGCCACATGGTTGAGCAGGTACTGGTATTTGTTCCACCATGTTGGATCATGAGACTGGTTCTGGGCGGAGAGCTGTAACCCAGCTGCGCACCATAGAAAGAGAGAAACGGCCAAAGCGGATTTTTTCACGGCGATACCTCCTGAATTGCGGAATTCCATCCGGCCCGTGGGCCGTCATTATGCTTTAGGGATGGCAGCAGCTTCAAGTTTGTAAGTAATTTCTTACTGTCCCCTCATCGCCAGTGCGCCATTGTCTTGTCAGACATGCTGCCGGCAAGCGATGGCTTTATAAAAAACAATGGCCCGCGTTTCTCTCTGGCGCGGGCCATTGTTCCCTATACAACTATTTTCAGAAACTAAGTTTTGCTCCGAACTGGAATTGCAGGGGATTATACGCGTCGCGGGGCGTATTGAACCCCAAAATTGGGTTCGGAGGCAGGCTGAGATCGGTCTGCCCATATAGCGTGTTCAGGTCTTTGATATTCACGCGGTTAAAGGCATTAAAGATGTCGCCGCTCAGTTCGGCGCGCAGGCGCTCTCTCAGATGAAAGGCGCGGCCCACACGCATATCCAGGGTGGCGTAGCCGGGACCTATCAGCGAATTGCGCCCCAGGTTGCCGGGACGGTCAGAGAGCGGGTTGCCGTCACGGTTGGCGTCAGTTCCGGCGAAGACGTTGAACGGCTTCCCGGACTCCAGTGACACCAGCGAGCTGAACTTAAAGTCATGCAGCAGGCGCACGCTCTTCGGTATCTCGCTGATGAAGCTGAGCGTGTAACGCTGCGGCACGTTCTGGCGGGAGAGCGAACGCTCCAGCGCCAGGCTGGTCTCTGGAAAATCCGCCAGATTGGCAAGAGAGTCAGTATTAGAGATGGTCTTGGAGTAGCTGTAACTGCTGTGCAGGCTGAAGCCGTGAGAGAAGCGCTTGGTCAGCTCAAATGTCCCGCCATGATAGATGGAAAGACCTCTGCTGACTTTGACAAAGAAATCCCCCAGTTCGGGAAAAAGTCTGCGGCCAGCTCCGCCCGCCGTGCCATCGCCCATCACGGGTTTGCCGGGCTCGCCGGGGATCACTGCGCCCGGTGTTGGAACGGCATCCAGGATGGGCGTATGCGCACCGATCTTGAGCCCATGAACATATAGATAACTGACGGAGACGGCAAAGCCTCCGCCAATTTCCTGCGAGACCTGAAGGCTGGCCTGTTCGCTGTACGGCGTGCGCATATTGCTGTCCAGGTTGTCTGTAAAGCCAACCGGCAGGGTGGGCAAATTCGGTATCTGCCCGGTTGCCAGAAAGTTATTGGTCGCAGCGGTCGCTCCTGGGCCAACGATGGTTGGCTGAATGAAACGGCCGGGAATCGGCGAGATGGTTGGAAAGAGAACTTTCGCATTTGGCTGATTGCCCACGTTGACCCATTCCGCTGTGGTAAGGCCCTGGCCAATGCTAGCAATGCGGCGGTCGGCAAATATACCAAAGCCGGCCCGGACCACACCCTTGCTGGAATAGGCATAAGCCACGCCGGCACGCGGCTGGAATTTATTCAGGTCACTGTTCATGGCAAAACGCTCAGGATAACTTTCAAAGTCATAGCGCAGACCATACGTCAGGCTGATGCGCTGGGTGGCCTTCCACTCGTCCTGGGCAAAGAATCCGAAAGATTCATGAGCGGTGCTGGTGAGCATAAAGGGCTGCCACGCGGTTGGCACATCCTGCGTGAAAGGCAGGCTGAAGGGCGGGCGCGTGGTCTGTCCCTTGAGCATGGGGAACCAGAAGACGGCGGGCGTGTGGTTCAGAAACGCAGTCAGGTTGGGGAAGATGATGCGCGCGGGGAAGAACAGGTCCCACTGGGAATCGTCATTCATGTGGTTGTAGTCACCGCCGAATTTCAGCTGGTGATGGCCAATGTTGACGCTCAGGCTGTCGCCCGCCTGCAGCCGCGTTTCTTCATAGAAGTCCGGATCAGAAGTGCTCTTGCCCGTGAGCAGCAGGTTGGAGACCTCAAGGTCTGGCTCCTTCAGCACAGAGAAAAAATCAAAGCTCCGCCGCGCCCACTGGAACTTGGCTTCATTCACCATGGTGGGCTTGAGCATGGCCGTCTCGCTTACCAGAAAGGACTGATCAAACGTGTGGTTGTTTCTTCCCGTGGTGGAAGCTGGTGATGCGCGTCCGCCGCCGCCCAGAAAACCGAGCGTCTGCGAGTCCAGCAGGTTGTAGCGAAAGGTCAGCCCGTGCTTCTCATTGAACTTGTGGTCCAGTTTGATCAGGAAGCCATCATAGTCATTGGTGCGGAGAGAATTGCTGGTCTCCTGCGTGAGACCATAAAAGGCTTTGGTGGCATTGATGGCCGCCAGATTGTTCAGGACGACTGAAGAAAATTTGTTCGACTCCCCGCGCCGCTGGCCTTCATAGTTGGCAAACCAGAACGTGCGGTCTTTTGCGATAGGTCCGCTGAAGGTAGCTCCGTACTGGTTCTGGCGCAGAACAGGGTTCGGCCCGGTAAGGATAGGCTGGGCATTCAGCGCGTTGTTCATTCCGTAGTAATACACTGAGCCATGCGGCGTATTGCTGCCGGACTTGGTGACAATATTCACAAAGCCGCCCAGCGCCCCTCCGTATTCCGAGGCGAAGGTGTTGTTTACCACGCGAAACTCCTGCGCGGCCTCTTGTGAAGGAGTAATGCGGGGCAGGCCGGTGAATGTCTGCATGTTGTCCGCGCCATCCACCAGGACTTTGGTGTTCAATTCGGACTGTCCGCCAAAAGTCAGACGGGGCGCGGCGGAAGATCCCACCCCGGCATCAGGCTCTTTGAATGCGCCGCCGCCGGTGTTCTCGCGTCCGGGAGCCACGCCGCTGGAAAGCTTTACAAAATCCACAAAGTTGCGGCCAATGTTCGGCAATGATTGGATTGCCTGCTCGTTAATCACATTGCTTACTTCAGCCTTGGAGGTCTCGATCAAAGGGGCCTGGTCTGTCACCGTGACCACTTCACTGGCTGCGCCAATGCGCAGAGTAATGTCCTCCTGCGATGACCCGCCCACGGCCAACACTACGCCCTTCTTTACCTCGGTGCTGAAGCCGTTGCGCTCGGCGCGCAACTCATATGTGCCCGGCTCAACATTGGTCAGGCTGAAACGGCCTTCACTGTCCGTGGTGGTGGAACGAGTTGAGCCTTTGGAATTATTTTTCAGCGTGATCTTTACCTGGGGCAGCACGGCGCTGGTGGGATCACGCACCACGCCGGAAAGAGTAGCGGTTGTGGTCTGACCATGGGCGGAAAGGCACGTCACGGAAAAGAGCGCCAGGGCAAGCAATCGCGCGACACAACTCTTCTGCAAAATCGTTCTCATTGGGGGAAGCTCCCTCTTTCTTTGGGATCACACAGTGGAATCAGTGAAGGAAATAGCACTCATTCAAGCAGAGCAAAAGTTTTGCGACTTGGGTGCGCAGACATTCTCTCCCAGACATCTTAAATGTCAAGGCTAAATGGTTATATTCCGGGGATGTTGGACGGCCATTTCGATCTGGAAATTTGTAAATGGCCCTCAATGAGACTCCAATGTTGTGCAAAATATTCCCAATTCGGCACTCTGTCCGATGGGCTGTCTTCCTGTACGATAGGGCGCTCATCTATTAAAAGGACGCAAAATTTAGACTGTGCAACGCCGTTAAGCTTATGTCGATTCCATTTCGCGCAGAGCACATAGGTAGCTTTCTTCGTCCAACTGAATTACTGGAAGCCCGGCGCCACGCGGTTGCCAATCCGGAGCGGTTACGGGCCCTTGAGGACAAGCACGTTCTGCGCGTCCTTAAAAAGCAGCAAGAGCTGGGCTTTGAGGTTTTTACTGACGGTGAGTTGCGCCGCCGCAACTTCATGAGCGACTTTACTGACGCCGTGGAGGGCTTTGACATGGGCGAGGACACTCCTCGCGCATGGAAGGCGGGCGAACAGGAAGAGTCCAGCGTGAGCCGCGTTGCCGGCGTTGTCACCGCCAGACTGCGGCAGGTGCGGCGGCTCACCGGCCATGAGCTGCCTTTTCTCAAACAGCACTGCCCTGGCGCCATCAAGATGACGCTGCCCAGCGCTACTCAGTTTCCCGCCATCGCCTTTAAACGTGGCGCTACGGACAAGGTTTATGCCAGCCACTCGGCCCTGCTCTGGGACATCGTGGAGATCATGAAGTCAGACTTGGCGCTGCTCGCACGCGAAGGCGTGAGCTATATACAGATCGATGCCCCCCGCTACAGCTATCACATTGATCCCACATGGCGCGAGTGGATCCGCAAGGAAATAAAAGTTGAGCCGAACGCGCTGCTGGAGGAATCCATTCTGGCCGATAACGCCTGCCTTGAGGCCGCTCGCCAGCCCGGAATCACATTGGGAATCCATCTTTGCCGGGGCAACAACCGCAGCCACTGGTATGCCGAAGGCGGCTATGACGCCATTGCGGAAAAACTCTTCGGCAGCATCCAAGCTGACCGCTTCCTGCTGGAATATGACGACGCCCGCTCCGGCACGTTTGCTCCTCTGCGATTTATTCCCAAAGGCAAGACGGTGGTCCTGGGGCTCGTCAGCTCCAAGCGTCCCGAGCTGGAACTTGGCGACGCCCTGATGCGCCGCATACAACAGGCCGCCGTCTATGTGCCTCTGGAAGACCTGGCGCTCAGCCCGCAGTGCGGCTTTGCCTCCACCATGGAAGGCAATCTTCTTACGGAAGAAGAACAATGGGCCAAGCTGCAACTGGTAGTTGAGACTGCGCGCCGCGTGTGGGGATAAGCGCTGTCTGGTAATCCCGATAAGCCGCCCGACAGGATCCGGCCTAATAGTCATTATCAGAAGAACCGCAGGCGAGGGCGCCTGCGCTCCAAGAGTGATATATCTACAGCCGGTCCCGCAGCAGGCTAATCACGTCATCAGCGGTGATGATGCCGGTAAGATGGTGTTCCTCATCCACCACCGGCAGGGTAAGCAGGTTATATTTATCGAACATTTCAGCCACTTCTTTGTCAGAGGTGCTGGCGGCGCAGAAGATCACGTGTTCCGGGGCCAGGTTGCGCAGGCGGGTGCCTCCGGAGGCCAGCACCAGTGACACCAGCGGCACAGCGCCTACCAGCCTTTCTTGTCCGTCTACCAGATAAATGGTGCTGATGGTTTCGGCTTCGCCTTCAAAGGAACGCAGGCGGTCAATGGCATCACCCACGGTATGCTCCGGCGAGAGCGAGATATAGTCGGTGGTCATGCGCCCGGCAGCGGTATTTTCATGGAAGGCCAGCAGTTCGGAAACTTCCTGCCGCTCTTCCGGTTCCATCTCTTCCAGGATTTCTTCTGAAGTCTCCTGCGGCAGGTCGCCCAGCAGGTCGGCGGCGGCATCGGGGTCCATTTCTTCCACGATATCGGCGGCCTTGTCAGAATCAATGGACCGCATAAGCTCGACCTGCATCCTGGGGTCGATCTCTTCCAGGGCCTCGGCTGCCACCTCTTCATCCAGCGATCCAAAAACGGCCTGGCGCTCGGCAGGGGCCAGTTCTTCCAGAATGTCGGCAATATCGGCAGGGTGCAGGCGGGAAAGCCGCTCATACTCCAGCTTCAGGCGGACGCGCCGGGCAGGATCCACCTCAATCAGGTCCACGGCTTCCCAGGGAATGGATTTTTCCGGCATGCGCAGCACCAGGGACTCAATGGCCCGGCGAGGCGCCAGCCCTTTCAGCAGCCGCCGGACAGCGCCACGCATGCCGATATCAACGCGGCCCAGCTTGAGTTTGATGGCGCCATTGACCTGCTCGCGGCGCAAATCCACGTCATTTACGCGGACCACTTTGCGTCCGGAAACATCAATAATCTGCTGGTCAAGCAGGTCGCGTTCCAGCAGCAGCATGCCTTCTGAGCTGCTGAGCCGAGGCCAGTCTTGCGCGGCCCCGGTGACCTGCATGGTGGTTCCCACCAGCGTTCGCAGTTGATGCGCCGGCAGCAGGCGGTCGCCGTCACCGGTCTTCACCACGAAATCAGAGATGCGGTTCGGATCGTCCTGCGGCGCAACCGCAACTTCACGGACGTGTCCCGCCAGCGCGCCCGAACTGTCATAGACAGACGCGCCCAGAATGCTCGAAAGTGCAATCTCCTCGTGCATTTTCTCTCTAATTGCAGAATACCCAATGTGGTTTGCCCTGACCAGAACAAATGTTCGATTCTGCGGGAAGTATCCATCGACGTGAGCGCGAAGTGAAGATAAGATCAGATCACACCCGGGTGGGATGAAATGCGCCACCGCTGGGTTTTCCCAGTTTGACAATCTGGCGTCTGGATAGGCACACTACAGGCTCGCCCCAGGAATGCTCTGCGTACAAGCTGTCAAAATAAATACATATTGAACCGCCCCATGACAAACCGGGTCTCTTACACGTTGGAATCAACGTTGGAGAGCGTCAATCAAGTTGAGCAAAAGGCCTCTGAGGTGGCTGCACGGGCCGGGCTTGCCGAAGACGAGCAATACCAGGTTGCCATGGCGGTGCGTGAAGCGGCGGTCAATGCCGTTTTGCACGGCAACGCCTACGATCCACGAAAGAGGTTTATGGTGGCCTATGAAACCACCTCAGACGCCCTGGTCATCACAATTACTGATCAAGGGAAGGGATTGGATCCGGGAAGCCTTCCCGATTGCCTGGCCCCGGAAAACCTGATGAAAGGTTCAGGGCGGGGAATCTTTCTGATTCGTGCCTTCATGGATGAAGTAAAGATCCGGAACACGAATCCGGGAACGGAAATCACACTTATCAAGCATACCGGCCGCAGCGCGGCAAAGGCCAAGGAGGAGACACAGTGAGCATGAAAGCAACAAATCGCCAGGTGGATGGCGTCTCAATTGTTGATATGAGCGGACGCATCACCCTGGGAGAAGGCAGCGTGGTGTTGCGCGACACCATCCGCGATCTGATCGGCAAGGGTGAGAAGAAAATATTACTGAACCTTGGCGATGTGACCTATATTGACAGCTCCGGCATTGGTGAACTGGTGAGCGCTTTTACCGCCGTCCGCAGAGAAGGCGGAGAACTGAAACTGCTCAAGCTGACCAAGAAAGTCCATGACCTGCTGCAAATCACCAAGCTTTGCACCGTCTTTGATATCAAAGACGATGAAGCGGCAGCCATCAAGTCATTTACCAAGTAACAAGAACTGCGGCGGGCGGGGGCCAACCCCTCCCTGCCGGTGGTGTTTTTTATCATGCCCAGAATCTCTCGCATCGATCGTTCCGCGGCTTCTCCGGAAGTGGTGGAGGTTTATGACCATTACATGAAAGAGCGCGGGAACATCCCCAATATGTTCCGCACAGTTGCGCACCGGCCAGAGATTATGCGCACCATGGTGGCCCACTTCCGCGCCGTCATGGAAACCGGCACGGTCCCGGCCAAGCTGAAGGAACTGGTGGTCATCCGCACCTCGCAGATCAACCGCTGCGAATATTGACTGGCTTCGCACACCGTCTTGGCAAGGCGGCATGGCTGGACCGATGAGCAGATCAACGACCTGCCTAATTTTGAAAAACGCGCCGACTTTACTGACAAAGAGAAGGCCGCACTGCGCCTGGCAGAGCGTGTCACGCATGACGCGCACTCCGTGGATGAACCTCTATGGAACGCACTGCGCAAATACTTTGATGAAGGCGAAATGGTGGAACTGGTGGCCGTGATTGGCCTGTTCAACTATTTCAATCGCTTTAATGACGCCCTGCAGATGCAGCCCACAAAGTAGAGCAGACAAAATAATTCGCAAAAGTCAGCAGGCAAAGCGATGGCAAACTTGCTGTGCTTACTTTACAGAAATCTTGTCTTTGATGGTCTGGAACTCCTCCGGCGAGACAACCCCTCGGGCAGCCACTTCTTCACGCGTGTGATATGGCCGGCCAGCGATGATGCGGCTGGCAGTATCTTCATCCACCCCCGGCAAAGTCTGAAGACGGTTCTTGGAGGCTGAGTTCACGTTCACCGGCTTGTCGGGCGTTTGCAGCCCTTGCTTCACGCCTTCGGCAACGGCCTTGGTCTGCCTGGCTGCTTCTTTCGCATCTTTCTTCAGCTCAACAGCGGCAACTTTGCTTTCTTCCTTGAGTTTCTCAGTGGCTTGAGCGGCCTGCTGCCTGGTTTTTTCCGTGTCCTGCTGGCTGCAACCTGACGTCAGAAGCACCAAGAAGATTGACGTGAAAACGGTTAATTTCATACGTATCCTAACAAGTAGAGAATCAAAACAATCACAAGGATGAGCCCCAACCCTCCGCTCGGACGATACCCCCAGTTCCGGCTATGTGGCCACGCCGGTAGAACGCCAATCAACATCAGCACCAGAATAATGAGCAGGATCGTAATCATGGGTCACCCGAGTACCTGCAAGGTTGGAGGGTGAGAAAGCCCGCGGAGTTGCTCAAGCTTATCTTGATACGACCATGGCCTTTGAGAAATCGCGGGTGTTCTGCGATAGCCGTGTTCGTGTCAACACAAAATAAAACAGCCGGAGACTCGCGGCTCCGGCTGCCTTGACAATGATGTACTGATGGGCTTACGCGCTGCGCCGCGGACGTGTGCTCAGGTCGCGCACCTGCGCCAGCAGTGTGGAGCGCTGCATGGCATCCAATTTGTCCATGTACTGCACGACTTCGGAAATAAAGTCATCGTGCATCAGGTCCGTGATCTCATCTTCCAGGCTGCGGCTTGAGCCTTTTAACAGGTCGGCCATGGAGACTTCCAGCGCGGAAGCCAGCCGCTGCAGGGAAGACAGAGTCGGCATGGCTTTTTCATTTTCAATCTTGGAAACGTAGGTGCGTGGCACCTGCATGCGCAGCGCAAGCTGGCGCTGGCTCAATCCTGATTTTTGCCTTAGCATACGGATGGACGCCGCAACCTGAAGATGCGAATGGTGGCCATTGGCTGGAGCTTCAGCGGCCGCCGGCACTTCCAGGATCGGCTCAGGCTCATCTTCGTCCAGTGAAGTACGACACTTCCGGCATAGATTGTTGGTTGTCCGAAATTGGACGAGATGACAGTGGTCGCAACGAACCACTTCCCGGGAATCGACCGGTGCCAGTGCTGTAGCCATGAATGATTTCGGAGTGCCAGAGCAGGCAGCTTCCAAAAAACGACTGCAAGGGGCCCCTAACTGACGTAGTTTCCAGCATCAACTTACAATTGTCAACAATAAAATTCGGCAAAAACCGGAGCTATTGGTAGAAAACCGGAGAATATACGGAGAAAAAGGATAAAAAACATGAAAGACCGGTCCCAGGCATGGAGCCTGCTTTGTGAATACACCCAGTCAGAAAGCCTGCGCAAGCACATGTTGGCCGTGGAAGCATGCATGCGCGCCTACGCGCGCAAATTCGGCGAGGATGAAGACAAATGGGGCCTTACCGGCCTGCTGCATGATTTTGATTATGAAAAATATCCCACGCCGGCAGAGCATCCGTTTGTCGGCAGCAGGATTCTGGAAGAGCGCGGCTATCCTGAAGACATCCGCCGCGCCATCCTCTCCCATGCCGACTACAGCGGAGTGAAGCGTGAAACAAAAATGGAAAAAACGCTCTACGCCTGCGACGAGCTTTCCGGCTTTATCACGGCATCGGCTTTGGTCAAGCCCAACAAGTCGCTGGCTGAGGTGGAAGCCAGGTCCGTGCGCAAAAAGATGAAGGACAAAGCCTTTGCCCGCAGCGTGAACCGTGACGATATTACCAACGGCGCCGCTGATCTTGGCCTGGACCTGGAAGAGCACATCGCGTTTTGCATTGAGGCCATGAAAGGCATTGCGAACGAACTGGGGCTGGCAGGAACTTCGTGAATTCTTCTTCTCTGTTTGGCGCGAAGGAGTCTCGGTGGTGAAGAAAGTCCAAGCCTTGCTGTGAAGCCAAAACAAAGGCAGCTCGCAAAAATGGACACCTACGTTAATGTGTGGAAAAGAAAGAGCACATCTCGCGTTGGCTTTTCTCTGCGTTCTCTGCGCCCTCAGCGGTGAAACTATTTCAATATCCCGCCTCCGCGAATCAGCGCGGCCAGCTTCGCAAAGTCTTCCGCAAATACGCGGTCATGCTCAATGCGCGAACTCACTTTTCGGATGGCCGCATGCGCCTGCTGCAACGGCGGGCTGCTCTTGAGCGGCGACAGAAAGTCCAGCGCCTGCGCCGCCGCACAGGCTTCAATGGCCAGCACATGCGTGGTGTTGGCGACCACCCTCTTCAGTTTGATGGCCGCCGCCATGCCCATGGAAACATAATCTTCTTTATTGCCCGAGGTTGTAATCGAGTCCACCGACGCCGGGTGCGCCAGCACTTTGTTTTCACTGGCCAGCGCCGCCGCCGTCACCTGCGGCATCATGAAGCCGGAGTTGATGCCGGCATCGGGCGCAAGAAATGGCGGCAGGCCTTCATTCAATGCCGGATTCACCAGCCGCTCAATCCGCCGCTCAGAAATTCCCGCCAGCGCGCTCAGGGAGATGGCGAGGTAGTCCAGCGCAAAGGCCAGCGGCTCACCGTGGAAGTTACCGCCGGAAATAATGTCGCCTTCGCCGTGGCCTTTTACAAAAACCAGGGGATTGTCCACAGCCGAGTTCATTTCAATGGCAAACGTGTGGCGGCAAAACTCCAGCGTGTCACGCACTGCGCCGTGGACCTGCGGGATGCAGCGCAGCGAATATGCGTCCTGCACGCGCCCGCAATCTTTATGAGACTCGCGGATCTCGCTCCCCGCAATCAGCCGCCGCAGATTGGTTGCAACCTGCACCTGCCCCGCATGCGGGCGCGCGGCATGAATGCGGGCGTCAAAGGCAACGTCGGTGCCGTGCAGCGCGTCCAGGGACATTGCTCCCAGTACGTCTGCAGTTTCCGCCAGGGTATCGGCAGCCATCAGCGCAAGCGTTCCCACCGCCAGCATGGCCTGCGTTCCATTGATCAGCGAAATGGCTTCTTTGGCTTCCGGAACCAGCGGCTTGATTCCCGCGTTACGCAGCGCATCGGCGCTGCTCATGCGTCCGCTGCCCGACCAGACTTCGCCTTCACCGATCATGGCCAGCGCCAGATGGGCCAAAGGCGCAAGATCGCCGCTTGCGCCCACGCTGCCCTGGGACGGAACCACGGCATGAATGCCATGATTCAGCATGGCGCAAATCAGCTCAATGACCTCCGGACGCACGCCGGAAAAGCCCTTCGCCAGCGAGTTGGCGCGCAGCAGCATCATGGCCCGCGTTTCTTCCGGTGAGAGAGGCTCGCCCACGCCGGCGGAGTGCGAGCGGATCAGATTTATCTGGAGCTGGCGGTTCTGCGCCGGTTCAATGTGTACGTCGCTCAACTTGCCTACGCCTGTATTGATGGCATAAGCCACGCGATTTTCCCGGAGCAGCTTGTCTACCACCGACCGCGCTGCAACCACTTTTTCACGCGCAGAGGCGGCCAGTTCAACCGGGCGGCGCTCATACACTACCTGGCGCAGGTCATTGAAGGAGAGGTCATTGCCATTGATCTGAAGATGAGTCATGAATTCCGTTTATGTCCGGCGAAGGCCAGCATGTATTTTTCCGGCAGCGGCCGGCGCGCAAATTTTTCGTCCACGATGATGTGCATGGTTTCGCCCGTGGCCAGCAGAGTCCGGTCAGACTCACGGAGGACCTGGTACGAAAAATGCAGCAGCGATGCGCGAACATTCTTGATCTCGGTGCAGACTACAATCTCATCATCATACTGGGCGGGCGCTTTGTAGCGCACGCGCAGGTCCACGACCGGGATGTGGCAGTTGTCCTGCTGCTCCATCTGGCTGTACTCAAAGCCGAGTTGCCGGAGAAGCTCCACGCGGCCTACCTCAAACCAGATGACGAAGTTTGAGTGGTAGACAACGCCCATCTTGTCGGTTTCGGCATAGCGCACGCGCAATTTCGTCTCGCCGCTGATCTTTTTATTGATGTCTTCTATTTTCCTGTCCAAGTGGGTTTGCGCTTCTCCAGAAAAGCTGTAATGCCTTCTTTGAAATCGGACGTTTGGCGAATCGCGGCATTTCCCTGTACTGCCTGCGCCACTTGGCGATTCAATTGTTCATGCGTATAGGCGGAAAGCAGTTTCTTTGTGGCCTGCAATGATGCTGGGCTGTTTTCCATAAGCTGCCGGGCCAACTCGTGCGCTCGCGGCAAAAGCTGCTCCGGCCCCACAATCTCATTCACCAGGCCAAGACTGTGCGCTTCTTCCGCGCCAAAAATGCGTCCGGTCAGCAGCAGATCACGCGCCCTCTTCTCGCCG
>DAHUXF010000329.1 GCA_027307295.1 Acidobacteriaceae bacterium | reverse complement strand
AGGCCCAGGCGCGGTTGAAACATCTTGGTGGCATTCGGAATTTTTCCTGTCGAAGGGAACCTTGGATCGCTCAGGTTGATTCCATAAGCCGTTTGCGAGGGCGCAATGACCGGGTCGGGAAAGATCTGCGCTTCCCAGCGCAGGCCATAGTCAAGAGTCAGGTTGGGCCGGATTTGCCATTTGTCCTGCAGAAAGAGCGCGTAGTTTTCATTGCTGATATTGGAAGCACCGGCCGCGTCCGTGGTGGTGCCGTTGGTGCCGGCGTTCTGAAGATAGAGCAGCAATGGGCTGACCGATGCGGTGGTGCTATCCGGACACAATGTGCCCAGGTTTACAAACGATCCATCCGAGCATTCGCCTGCGGCGGGGCCAAAGCCGTTACCCAGGCTGGCTGGCGAGGCATAGTGCAGGAATCCCGCAACTGAATCAAAGATGTAACGGCCTGTAAAGAACCCGCGAAACACCTGCGTGTTATTGCTGTGCAGCCACTCGGCGCCCATCTTGATGGTATGGCGGCCCGCCAGAATGGAGAAGCTGTCCCGCACCTGCGTCCGTTTGAAAAGCTCGTTCACGTTGGGTTCAAGAAAAAAGGGATTACCAAACCGGAAAGTGGTCCCGAACCCCATTGCTGTGTCTGCGGGAATGTTGGATTTGGTAGCCGACCGTGGACGATCTTCCCGCGAAAAGCTCACATGCCCTTCATTCACCTTTTTTCCGGAGAAGGTGCTGAACAAGTTGAAGTTGATCGAATTGATCTTGGCCGGACCTTCCGTACCGTTGGCCGAGTCGCCGTAGGTGGGAACGTCAAACGTCTGGTTGGCATTATTGGAACGGTCAAAATTATAAGAAGCAGCCAGGCTGTTGGCAGAGTTGATGGTCCAGTCATATTTGCCCAGCAGCGCTGTATTGCGAACCAGATGCTGGACCGGCAGGCCTTCCTGCTGGTTGCGGCTGCTCTGGAAGAAATTGAGCAAAGCCAGACGCTGGCAATCTGTATTGCTGCCAATCAACGCCGCATTGGCGGTGATGGTGGGCGCTTGCACCGGACACGCCGTGCTTCCGGTCTGGACGCTCAGGTTCGGACGCGTAAGGTTTTCCATGATCTGCTCCGCCGCGCCGAAGAAGAACATCTTGTGCTTGACGATCGGTCCTCCCAGCGTGCCGCCAAACTGCTCACGGTGGAAATCCTGCAACGGCTTGCCGTCAGAAGTGTCAGCTGAAAGGGCCTGCAGCCGCTGGTAATGGAAAAGCGTGCCGTGCAAATCATCCGTTCCTGATTTGGTCACCACATTCACCACGCCACCCGCGGTGCGTCCGAACTCTGCGCTGGCCCCACTGGCTACCACCTGGAATTCTTTGACCGCATCCAGGGTAATGTCAACGGCGGCGCGCTGGCCTCCCACCTGTTCGCCAAAGAAGCCGTTGTTGTAGTCTCCACCATCCAGGCTGATGTTATTGAAGACGCCCCGCTGCCCGGCGAAACTGATCTCATCTCCGTCCGGCCCCTGCACCACGCTCACGCCAGCGGTGAGCGTCAAAAAGTCTTCAAATTTCCGGCCCAGGATGGGTGTCTGGCTTATCGTAATCTCGTTGAGAGTAGTGCTGGATTCGGTCTGCGTGGTCTCGACAACTGGCGTACCGGTCACTTCCACCGTCTCATTCACCGAAGATATCCTGAGTGTAAGCTTGAGGGAGACGGCCTGTCCCACGGTCAAATCAAGGTCTTTCTGGATGATTCTGGAGAAGCCCTCTTTTGAAGCGGTAATGGAATACTGGCCGGGCGGCAGCGCCAGAAACACAAACCGGCCATCAGAGTCCGTCTTCTTCGCAGTTTCCGCCTGTGTGCCCAAATTGCGCACCGCTATGTCAGCGCCGGTGACCACCGCTCCTGATTGGTCCAGCACAGTTCCCTGAATCGTTCCGGTTGTAATTTGGGTCTGCGGGTATGCGACACCAGCCAATGCCATCGCGAGAAACACACTAACAACGCAACGCATGAAGTTCTTCACGAGCTTTCTTCCTCCAGAAAATTTAAGGAATGTTAATGTAATTCACTCGTTTTTCATATGGAAATTTTTAGCAATTTGCGTGATGAATACTGCGCATGAAGCTGCTGGCTTCGCGTTTTTTGTAGAACCACGCTGTAATCAGCAATTACGCTTCGTGCGAGTCGGTGGCGGGATGGCCGGCAGTCTGAAAATGTCTGAGGACCGCTTCCGTCTGGGACTTCGTCAGTACGGCGCCCAGGGCCGTGGCGTCTGCCTGCTGCACGGCGCGCACGCTGCCAAAGTGTTGCAGCAGGCGTTGCCGCGTGCGTTCCCCTACGCCGGGAATCTCCAGCAATTCGGATTTACGATCACGTATCTGGCGGCGCTTGCGATGAAACGTGACGGCAAAGCGGTGGGACTCATCGCGCACCATCTGCACCAGATGTAGCACGGGAGAATGCCGGTCCAGCACCACCGGGTCATCTTCCTGCCCGAAAACATAGATGATCTCTTCTTTTTTGGCGATGGCGGCCAGCGGCTGGTTCGTAATGCCGAGATCTTCCAGCGCCTGGGCAGCTGTGTGGAGCTGGCCCAGCCCTCCATCAATCAGCACCAGGCTGGGGAAAGCGCCGTTTTCATCGCGCAGGCGCTTGTAGCGGCGCGTGACCACCTCGCGCATCGACGCGAAATCATCCACGCCCTGCACCGTGCGCACAATGAATTTGCGGTATTCACTCTTGTTCATCTGCCCGTCTTCCCATACCACCATGGAAGCCACGGTCTCCGCGCCCTGTATGTGCGAGATGTCAAAACACTCAATGCGCTTGGGCGCGTCGGGAAGGCCCAGAGCATCCTGTAAAGCTTCCTGCACGGCCTTCGCGGCGGGCTTCATGATGCGGAAACGCTGGTCAAAAGACTGCTTGGCGTTCTGCGCCGCCAGGTCAATGAGCGAACGCTTTTCACCGCGCTGCGGCACCAGGATTTCTACCTTGCTGCCGCGTTTCTCTGAGAGCAGTTCTTCCAGCTCCGTCCGGTCTTCAAATTCCACCGGCGAAAGAATGTCGCGCGGAACATATTGCTGGTCAATATAGACCTGCTTCATCAGCGCGGAGAAGAACTCTCCCGGATTAAAAGCCTGTCCCAAAGCATCTTGCGCCGCTTGGTCGGGAAGCTCTTCCCAAAAAAATTCACGCCGGTCCAGTATCTTGCCGCCGCGCATGTGGAAGACGTTCACGGCCAGCATGTCATTTTCAAAGTGATAGCCAAAAACGTCCTGGTCGTCGCCGTCGGCAGCCGCCATGCGCTGCTTTTCCTGGAGCTGCGCCACCGTGGAGAGCATGTCACGATACCGCGCTGCACGCTCGTATTCCTGCTCCTGGGCCGCCTGGTCCATGCGCGCGCGCAGAGATTTGGCCAGATCGGTCTGGCGGCCTTCCAGCAGAAGCTGAACGTCACGCACAGCTTCCTGGTAGATTTCCGGCGTGGTCAGGTCCTGCACGCAGGGGCCAAGACATCGCTTGATGTAGAACTGCAAACACGGACGCAGATGATAACGCCTGAGATCGACCTTGCAGGACGGCACCAGAAAGCTGCGGTGGACCAGATCGACAATCCGGTACGCCAGATTGCCGGGGAAATATGGCCCGTAATAATTACTGCCGTCTTTGCGCAGACGGCGCGTGACATAGACTCGGGGATAGCGCTCCCCCAGAGTGAGCTTGATATAAGGATAGGTTTTGTCATCGCGCAGAAGAATGTTGAAACGCGGCTTCTTCTGCTTGATGAGGTTATTTTCCAGCGCCAGGGCTTCCTTGTTGTTATCAACAACGATGTATTCCACGTCCATGGCCTCGCGCAACAGACCGCCGGTCTTGGCATTGGCCTCGCCCACGCCTTCCTGAAAATACGACCGGACGCGCGCGCGCAGGTTTTTGGCCTTGCCTACGTAGATAACCTCGCCCTCGGCGTTCTTATAGAGGTACACTCCAGGTTGAGG
>DAHUXF010000328.1 GCA_027307295.1 Acidobacteriaceae bacterium | reverse complement strand
AGCACAATGAATATCTCTAATGTACTGCGCGTGTCCGCTCTGTTGACTCTTCTTTGCTGCACGGCGTTGCCGCAAAACGTTTCTTTGAGCCCTGAACATCAGATAGCGCGGGATATTTTCAAAGAACTTATTGAGATCAATACCACAGACACGCCTCGCGGCAACGTGACAAAAGCCGCCGAAGCCATGGCAGCCCGCTTCCGTGCCGCCGGTTTTCCTGCGGAGGACATAAACGTCATCGGCCCGCTTCCCAACAAGAAGAACCTGGTGGTGCGACTGCACGGCCGCGGACATGCCAAGCCAGTCCTTTTTCTAGCGCACCTGGATGTGGTGGAAGCGCTTCCGCAGGATTGGTCCATGGACCCATTCAAGCTCAATGAGCAGGGTGGCTTCTTTTACGGTCGTGGGACTTCAGACATCAAGCAGGGCGACACACTGCTGGTGGCAAACTTTCTGCGCCTGAAAAAAGAAGGCTGGACTCCGGAACGCGACCTGGTCCTGGCCCTGACAGCGGATGAAGAAGGCGGCGAATCCAATGGCGCGCAATGGCTGGCGAAAAATCATCGCGAACTGATTGACGCCGAATACTGCATCAACACCGACGCCGGCAACTTTGAAAAGAAAAAAGGCAAGCGCCTGCTGCTGGGAATGCAGACGAGTGAAAAGAACTACGTCGATTTTCGTCTACAGGTGAAGAGCAATGGCGGCCACAGTTCACGCCCCGTCAAGGACAACGCAATCTATCATCTGGCGCAGGGGCTTTCCCGGCTCGCCGCATTCGACTTTCCTGTAAGCCTGAATGAAACCACGCGCGGCTTCTTTGAACGTACCGCGTCGTTGGAAGCGCCCAACGTCGCTGCCGACTTTCGCGCCTTGATCGGTCCGGATAAGACACAAGCAGAAGAAGCAGCCAGACGATTGTCTCTCTCCTCGTATTACTTCAACGCATTGCTGCGCACCACCTGTGTTGCCACTCGCCTTGAAGGCGGCCATGCCAACAATGCTTTGCCCCAGACAGCAACAGCCAACGTGAACTGCCGCATGCTGCCCCAGGACTCATTGCAGAACGTGCAAAACACGCTGCAACGCATTCTGGCGGATGACCGTATCTCAGTAAGTGTTGTTGGTGAGGCTGTGCCCGCGCCGGCTTCAGCCATTCATCCAGGCATCGTGCAAAAGCTGGAACAGCTTAGCGCAAAACTCTACGGAGGCTTGCCCGTTGTTCCCGTGATGGACGCAGGCGCCAGCGACAGCAAGTACATCCGCATTGCCGGAATTCCTGCCTATGGCGTTCCCGGCGTGTTTACGGACGTTGAGGACGACCGCGCCCACGGCAAGGATGAACGCATTGGCGTGCAGGATTTTTATGATGGCGTGGATTTTTATTATGAGTTCATCAAGTCGCTGGGCGGACAATAGCCGTCTTCAGAAGCCAGGAGCTTGCGCATGTCAGGACCACAGCAGAATCCGGCGATGGCGGTTCGACGCAGTGAACTCGCCTGTCCGGCGCACTCACTCAAGATGATGAGCAAGGCTGCCGGCAGCGCGGCAGACCAGGTGGTTTTTGACCTGGAAGATGGCTGTGCTCCTTCGCAGAAAGTTGCCGCGCGCAAAACTCTGGTCGAAGCCTTCCAGTCGCTGGACTTCCAGGGCAAGATCCGCGCATTCCGGACCAACGGGGTCCACACAAAGTTTTTCTATCGCGACCTCATCGAGATCATAGAGGCCGCAGGCAGCAAAATTGATGTCGTGGTCCTGCCTAAAGTGGAAGATGCCCATGATGTTCTCTTCGCTGACCGCCTGCTGACCCAGATTGAACAAAACACAGGTCTCGATGTCGGGCGCATCCGGCTGGAAGTGCTGATTGAATCCGCCAAAGCGGTCTTGCACGCGGAGCAGATTGCGGCATCCACACCACGTCTGGCCGGACTTATTTTTGGCGTACTGGATTATGCCGGCAACATAGGCGCGCGCGATCCCATTCGCGAGCAGTTCGCGCTTTATCACTATCCCAAGGCTAAAACGGTGGCCGCTGCCCGCGCCGCCGGTGTGGATGTGGTGGATGGCGTCACGTTCCAGTTCCGTGATCTGCACCAATGTGAGATTGATTCGCGCTGCGCCGCGCAAATGGGATTCGATGGAAAATGGGCCATCCATCCCGATCAGGTGCCCGTCATCAATCGCGCATTCACTCCTTCACCGGAGGAAATCGTGCGGGCCAGGGAGGTCCTTGAGTTATATGAGAAGGCTGACATCGACTCCGGAACGGGCGCATTCGTTTACAAAGACGAAATGATTGATGCTGCCAGCCTGCCCATGGAGCGCAGAAAACTCGCCATCGCTCGCAAGACCGGGTTGCTTAAATAGCGAATCGTGCTTGCAGAGCTTCTCTTTTTTTCACATGCGTTTGCTGCGCGAAGTAAGCCGAATTACAATACGCCGTCCGGAAGAACAGCGCATCATCCAGGCTTTTCATGTCATCATCCCCGCAAAACGAGTTACACAAGGAACTAAAAAGCGCTGTGGCCGAACTGTGCCGCAGTTTTCCTGACGCTTACTGGCGCGACCTGGACGCGAAACGCGCCTACCCGGAAGAGTTTGTCCAGGCGCTCACCCAAGCCGGATACATGGCCACATTGATTCCGGAAGAATACGGCGGCGCTGGGCTGGGCGTAACTGAAGCCGCCACCATTCTGGAAGAGGTCCATCGTTCCGGCGGCAATGCCGCTGCGTGCCACGCCCAGATGTACATCATGGGGACCCTTCTGCGCCACGGATCGGAAGAGCAGAAGAAACAGTATCTGCCGAGCCTGGCGCGAGGTGAACTTCGTCTACAGGCATTCGGCGTCAGCGAGCCAACTACGGGATCAGACACCACGCAGATGAAAACCCTGGCCCAGCGCAAAGGCGATAAGTATGTTGTGAAAGGCCAGAAAATCTGGATATCCCGCGCTGAACACTCTGACCTGATGCTGCTGGTGGCCAGAACCACGCCGGTGGAACACGTCAAAAAACGCAGTGAAGGGCTTTCTGTTTTGCTGGTAGACCTGCGAAATGCGCCGGGGCTGACCATCCGCCCCATCCGCACCATGATGAATCATGCCACCACTGAGGTGTTCTTTGACGACGTGGAAGTGCCGGCGGAAAATCTGATTGGCCGCGAAGGCCAGGGTTTCCGTTACCTGCTGGATGGCCTTAATGCTGAAAGAATCCTGATCGCGTCAGAGTGTATTGGCGACGGACGCTGGTTCCTGGAACGCGCCTGCCGTTACGCTCAACAGCGCATCGTCTTTGGGCGGGCCATTGGCCAGAACCAGGGCATTCAATTCCCCCTGGCGCGGGCTTATGCCAATGTTGAAGCCGCCGCGCTTATGGTAGCGCACGCCGCCCAGTTGTTTGATTCGCAACAACCCTGCGGCGCACAGGCTAACATGGCCAAGCTGCTCGCCGCGGACGCATCCTGGGAATCAGCCAATGCCGCAGTGCAGACGCATGGCGGATTTGGCTTTGCGGAGGAGTATGATATCGAACGCAAATTCCGCGAGACGCGGCTCTACCAGGTGGCCCCGGTTTCAACCAACCTGATTCTTGCTTACATTGCTGAACACGTGCTTGGCTTGCCACGTTCGTATTGACCTTGAAGGTAAAACACCATGACCACAAAACCAAGCTGGACGGGACGCACTTACGAAGATTTTGAAATAGGCGACGTTTACCAGCATCCGCTGGGCCGCACCGTGATTGCCGCCGACAATATATGGTTCACCCTGCTCACCCAGAACACCAATCCGATTCATTTTGACGCCGCTTACAGTGCCCAGACTGAATACGGGAAGCCGCTGGTGGATTCCACTTTTACCCTGGCCCTGGTTACCGGGCAATCTGTGATGGACGTGTCACAAAATGCTATGGCCAATCTTGGCTGGGACGAAGTGCGTCTGCCGAACCCACTTTTTGAAGGCGACACGGTCTATTCCCGCAGTGA
>DAHUXF010000327.1 GCA_027307295.1 Acidobacteriaceae bacterium | reverse complement strand
TGCAGATCAGGGGCCTCCCCCGGCCCGCGCGCTGGCGTATTACCTCCAGCCACATTCATATGACGGCCAATCGGCTGGGGCTCAACAATCCGGAAGAGGTTTATGTCTCGCAAATTGCGCGCCGCGCCGTGGAAGCATTGCGCGAGAACCATCCCGGGGCGTGGCGGCTCCTGTGGCAACGCCGTTCGGCAATGCGGTCCCTGCTGCAAGAGTGTTTGCTGGAACCTGCACCTGACACAGCTCTTAAATCGCGGATCTCATTGGCCGCAGTGTTGTAGGCGTTTTCTCGCCTTACAAGACGATTGATCGGGGCCAACCCGGTAAACCACGTTGCTGATAGCGGAAGGACAGAACTCGTAAAAGCCATGAAATGGGACCTTGCAGTCTACAAAGAAAATATTCCGAACCTGACTCGCTATCTATCTACGCTGCTGGCAAGCATTGGAAGGCCGGAGAGACGGGTGGCCACGGCGCGGTATGTCGAAGGCCTGCTCCTGCCAGGACGAAGGAAATTCATTCGTCCTCTTGCTGAGCGCCTCCAGGTGGATGCTCAAAGCTTGCACCAGGCGATCTCAAATAGTCCCTGGGACGATCAACAGGTGTGGCTGCCGATTCGAAATGACGTTATTCCCATCCTTGAGCCCTTTGACCGATGGGTCATCAATGAACGGGCATGGACCAAGCAGGGCTCTGCTTCCATTGGTGTGGCGAACCAGCGCTGCGGAGCCAATGGTAAAAAATCGCGTTGCCAGATCAGCATAGAAATTTTAGCCAGCGACGGAATATTTGCCGCGCCTCTCGCCGGGCGGCTGTATCTCCCGGAAGATTGGGCGCCTGGACCCACGCGACGGCCAAAGCCGGAGATTCCGGATGCTCTGCGTTTCGCCACGAAATCGGCCCTGGCGCTCGCATTGATACAGGAAGCCATCCGTGATGGACTGGTTCCCAGGACGGTGGTTGCAGACAGCTCCTATGGGAACAATGCGGATTTTCGTTCTGCCCTGCTGCGCGCCGGCATGGAATTTTTTCTGGAAGTCGATCCGCAGACGAATATGGCCTGGGATTTCCAGGCAGACACGCCGCCCTGGAACACAAGCCTTCAGCCACACCCGTATTCGCTGGAAAAAATCCTGGACAAAATCGGTCCGGGAGAGTGGAAGAGCTGCGCGTGGACTACGCGCGAAGGTGTTACCCGGCGCACCCGGCTCGCGATACGGGAGGTTTTCCTGGATTCCGGCTTCTACCAGGGTACAGACCGCTTACAAAGACTATGGTTCATCACCGACTGGCCCGCCGGGCAGTCGCGGCCATTTCGCTGCTATCTGGGGCACTTTCACCGCGCTCCATCGGAAGTAACCTGTCTGCAGCTCAGCAGAAACCGGTCCTTTGAAGAGCAATATCAACGGTGCGTCGACCGTGATCTGGATCTGTTTTGCTATCAGGGACGCTCCTGGAAAGGGTTTCATCATCATCTTGTGCTGTCCTCGGCGGCGTATCTGTTTGTGTTGCGGGTGGAGTTGCAGAACCAGCGTGCCTTCTGGGCTGATCTGAAAGAAGGCGTACCCATCGACCCAGTCATTGCTGCAGAAACCGCCCGGTTTGCGTCCGTGCTCTTGCGCTGCGGCAGTCCGGCAAGCGAAGTTGCGGCGACTGAACCCCGGACGCCCGTGCGTCAAATTGTCGGGGAGAGTTGGTCGCCGGAAAGCTGGCAAAACTGAATATGCGCGCATCCTGTGACAGGCCATCGGCAATAAAAGATCAACGAACAATGGAGTTGCCAGAGCAATGAGCAACAGCGTTCTTCTTTCCCGTGGCGCAGCACCGGAACCGGGGGGCAGCGATCGTCCGGGCCAGAATGTTTTTCTCAGGCAAGCTGCTGCGATCGGCGAAACAATCCGTCACCGCGTAATCCATACGGTTCGCGGCGCCGCAGTCTGGACTACGGAGCCACCTCATGCCGATTGGAATTGGGAAGGCCGGCCAGGACTGCGCTACGATCTATATGGCGGAATATGCGGCATCGCATTGTTTCTCGCTGCGCTCGACCACGAGCTTGGAAGATCGGACCACGCCGACCTGGTCTATGCCGCAATCAACCCGTTTAGCGAGCTTTCGTCGAAGCAAATCGATGACTGGCTCGCCCGAGATACCATTGCCGCCGGAACAGGCGCAGGTTCAGTCATCTATGCGCTGATCCGGATCGCAGATTTTCTAGGCGACGATAAGGTCCGCTCCGCCGCTTTCCGTATCGCGAGCCGCCTGCCGACCGAAAAAGTCGTCTCCAACAGGTGCTTTGACCTGATGGGAGGCTCTGCCGGCGGCATCATGGTTTTTGCGGCCCTTTATAACATCAACCCCGAATCATGGATCCGCGAAAGAGCTCTCCTTTGCGGAGAGCATTTGCTGCGGAACCGGACCACAACGTCCTCCGGCCTCCGCGCCTGGGAGACTTCACCGGGGAAATGCCAGACAGGATATGCGCATGGCGCTGCCGGAATTGCCCATGCACTATGCCGGCTCTTCGAACTGGCAGGAGACAGCATCTTTCGCGATGCCGCAAAAGAAGCCATTGCTTATGAGAACAGTCTGTTTTGTGAAGAAGAAGGTAACTGGCCGCACCTGCTGTTGCCAAATCAAAACGGCGGCTTTGAGTGCTGGAACAGCTGGTGCAATGGCGCTCCGGGAATTGGCCTGGGCAGGCTGGGATGTATCCCAGGCCTCGGCCGGGAAGATCTGATGATAGACATTGAGCGGTCGGTGCGCGCAGCAGCCAGGTCAGGACGCTTAAGTCATTTTGACATCCCGTGCTGTGGTACTTTGGGCCGTGTCGAGCTCTTTCTTGAGTCATGGCTGCGGCTCGGCGAGGACCGATACAAACAACTGGCCTTGTTACTGGCAAATTCTGCCGTTGACCGTGCCATCAGAAAAGGGCGTTATGGTTTCGGGAACGGTGACAGCAACGGCCCTGTGACCTTTCACAAGGGACTCGCAGGGATTGGATATCAGCTCTTAAGGATCTCCAGCGCGGGCGAACTACCCTCTGTACTTTCCTGGGAGTGAAGAATGGCCTTTCCATCATCGTTACATGACTTTTCGTCGCAGGGCGCTGATGCACCAGCTTCATCAGGTAACGCTCAGCATAAGGTCCGGGACTATCTCAACCGGATTGTCACCCGCTGCGACTTGCTGAAGATGGAGACAGAAGCGGCTGGTGAACCGGACCTGGCCCGCTCCCTGGACCGAGTGAGGAGCGAGGCGATGTTGTTGTTTCAAGGGCTCCAGGCCGTCCAGCCGAACAGCACGGTAAATTTGCCCGGCGGCATAGCCACAACAACTTTAAAGGCGGCCAAAGAGATCCAGGAAAAGATCAGACAGATACAAAGCGCGGCCAGAACCAAGACTCAACTCAATATCACTGAAGATCTTCTGGAACTTGAGTTCACTGTCTATCATTTTTCAAAATTGATTGAAGATCTGACGGCTCCGGCGGTAAAAGCTCCAGAACCAGGAGGGGCTGCTGTGCCGGCAAATGGTTCGGGGGTGTCCTCAAAACAGGTCGTCCTTATCGCCGACGACGACGAATCAAACCGCGATCTGCTCGCGCGCCTGCTGCGTCGCGAGCGCTACGATGTTGTATTTGCCGCCAATGGACAGGAGGTGCTCGATCTGCTCAACCGGCAGCACATTGATCTGGTGCTTCTCGATCTGGTGATGCCTGGGGCAAGTGGATTTGAGGTCCTGCGCGCAGCGAAAGCTTCTCCTCCAGCAAAGGACATTCCCATCATCATGATCTCGGGCGTCGATGAAACCGAAAAAGTGGTTGCCTGCATTGAAACGGGGGCCGACGATTACGTCCTCAAGCCTTTCAACGCCACGCTCCTGCGCACCCGCGTTCGCGCGCTGCTGGAGCGCAAGCGGTCGCGCGACCTGGAAAAAGAAAAAGCGGAGCAGCTCAAGACCGCTTTCCTGCACCTGGAGGCCGAGAGACAG
>DAHUXF010000326.1 GCA_027307295.1 Acidobacteriaceae bacterium | reverse complement strand
TAGGCGTCAAAGATACCGTGAAGCGGCCAGGCTTACCCTTGACTGAGTTTTTTAAAGGCGATGCCCCAGACCGTCTGGCATATTGTGAAACTTACTACCGTGAGGAGCAAGGCCAGACCCGGGGCGGAATTCCCGGATTAAATGCATGGGAAGCCGTACGGATTGCAAACCGCTACAAAGTAATTACGGATGTCCGGACAGGCTCCACATCGGTTTTTGATCTGGCGCTGGATCCGCATGAAAAACAGCCGGTCACTTTCCCTGAGGCGTTGCCGTTGGAAGCTGGTGTAGCGGCGGTTTCCTAGTTCAAAGCAACGGATCTGACTGGAAAAATTGCCTGGAGCCGTAAGAACCTTCTTGCGTCTCTTTGAACCGGCGGCTGACCATCACAATTGGAGCTGAGAGAACCTATGAATACTACTTCCCCCGACTCACCTGATGTAATTGAGCACTTTACTGCCCGCGCGAAAAAATATGATGAATCCAGCAGGTGGTGCACTGATCAGGATTTGATGGCCAGGGTCGTGGAGCTTGCAGCTCCACAAAAAACAGACCGTGTTCTGGACGTGGCATGCGGCACAGGGTTGGTTTCCAAGGCTTTCCGTGACCACGTTGCCTCCATCGTCGGGCTTGACCTGACACCTGCCATGGGAAGCCAAGCCACTCCGTGGTTGGATTCCATGATGATTGGGGCCGCCGAACACATGCCTTTCAAGGATGATGAATTTGATCTGGCCGTATGCCGCCAGGGAATCCAGTTCATGCGCGCACAAGAGGCCGTCAACGAAATGGTCCGCGTGACGCGCCCTGGCGGCCGCGTGGTGTTAATAAATCTCTGCGGCTTTGGCGGAGGCGACGAAGAGGAATACTTTGAAATTCTCCGCCTTCGCAATCCCGCCCGGTAAAATTGTTTCCTGCCGGAGAACCTGTCAGAACTGCTCCGCAACGCAGGTTGCGCCACGGTCAACCTGGAGCACTATACCATTGACGAAGACATCGACCTTTGGGCTGATAACGGGGCCATCAGCAACACGAACCGTGATCGCATTCGCGCCATTTATCGCGGCGCGTCTCCGGAGTTCAAGAGCCTGCACAAGCTCCGCTATTTAGATGATGGGCGGATTGTCGACCACATGCTCTTCGGGATTGCGATTGGCATCCCTTAAACCTGTGCCTCGCCGCCGAGAATAAAATTGCCTGACTTACATCAGTTGAGCCCCGCATCGCCGATCTTCATCATCGGCACTGAGCGTTCTGGATCAAACCTGTTGCGCTTGATTCTCAATGCTCATCCAGCCATCACGGTCCCCCACCCACCGCATATCATGGCGTATTTTGCGCCCCTGGAAAAATTTTATGGCGATTTATCCAGGGCCGATAATTTTTCCCGGCTGGCAGATGACGTTATTGTCCACGTCCAGCGGCATATCTATCCCTGGCCTACGCCACTGAATAAGGAAGCATTACTTCAGTCCGCGCAACCGCATGATTTGTTCGGTCTTTTTGCCGCTATCTATGAACAGCACCTGGCATCGACAGACAAGCGCCGTTGGGGTTGCAAGAGCACCTTTATGATCCACTATGTGGACCGCATTCTCGGACGCTATCCGGATGCGCGCCTCATTTGGCTGGTCCGCGATCCACGGGATGTGGCGCTTTCTTCACTCAAATCCGTCTTCAACCCTTTTCACCCTTATTATGTTGCCCGGCTGTGGGCGTCGCAACAGAAGCTTGGTTTGGCATTGGAGGCGGAGCTTGCATCCACGAATCTGCTGCGTGTGCATTATGAAGATCTGATTTCTGATGCGGAGAGCACCGTCCGGCAGATTTGCAACTTTATTGGAGAAGATTTCAACCCTGCGATGCTGCGCTTCTTTGAGACCGAAGAGGCCCGGCATTCTGCACATCTGGCCCGTGATTGGCGCAAGACAGCAATGCCCATCATTACCGGCAATGCCAACAAATACGTCAGCGGCCTGAGTGCAGATGAAATCGCCATCGTTGAGGCAGAGGCTGGCGAGATCATGGACCAATTGGGATATAAAAAGATCTCCACATCGCACACTGTGCAGAAACCCAACTCGCTCCGGCGTCTGCGATATCGTGTGGGAAATGAATGGCAGCGGCTTAAGGTTGAGTATCGTTCCGTGCGTGAAGACCGCAACCAGAGGACCCGGTGGGCCCGCCGCGTGCGAATCGTAGGCTTAAAAGTCCGGTTATCTCTGGGCCTTCGCTGAATCACAGTTGCAAAGAATACGGCATGTGTTCTCAGCTCTGCTCACACGGCTCATTTCAATCTAAGTGACACTCGATACCCCGACAGGCGCACCGGACGGCATTCTGAGCACGATTGTCGCCTCCCGTGACGGGCCTATCCCGATGGCCGCCAACTCGACCCCAAGCGTTTCAACGACAAAATCAAGATACCGGCGCGCGTTCGCTGAAAGGGCCGTTACACCTTGCCGGGCAACGGCGAGCCAGTCCTGGTCAGGCCATCCGGGCAGCACCGTGTACACGGGCTCAACCTTGGCCCAGTCACTCAATTTGGCTGGCCAACGGTCAGTCTGTGAGCCGTTGATCCGGTAGCTTGTGGCCACTTTAACCTCAGAAAGACCGGCCAGGACATCGATGGCTCCAAGACACAAATGCGAAATGCCATCAACCTGGACTGCATGACGTAGAAGCACTAAATCCAGCCACCCCACGCGACGCCGGCGTCCTGTAACTGTGCCGTACTCGCAACCACGCTCGACGATCTGGTCCGCAACTGGCCCGTCAAGTTCGGTAGGCAACGGCCCTCCGCCCACACGGGAGGTGTATGCTTTGGCTATTCCGTAGACCTGGAATGGTATTCCAGGTGAACTCCCTGTGCCAACGGTGACTCCGCCTGCCGAACTATATCCGGTGGAGCAATAAGGATAGGTTCCGTGCTCTATATCCAGGCCTATGCTTTGGGCGCCTTCATACACCAGGAAGCGCGACTCCTTCCGCGCTTTTGACAATAGCGTTGATACGTCACACATGCAAGATGCCAGACGGCAACCGGAGGAATGGTACTTTGCGACCAGTTCATCCAGGTCCCAGTCTTCCTTCCTGAATGCTGACAGTTCCTCAAGTTTGATGCCGAGCCCGTTCTCTATGAAATGACGCTTCAGTGACAACAACCGGTCCAGACGCGCTCTCAGCAACTCCGCGTCCAGCAGGTCAGCAAGACGCAGTCCAATTCGGGCAATCTTGTCTTCACGGCACGGCCCAACACCGCGCCGGGTGGAACCGATTTGATTGAGTCCTGCAGCCACGCTGCTCTGCGATGTGGCTACGCTTCCGCCGCGCCACCGTTCCATCGCTTCATCCTGCGCCATGTGATACGGGAAGACGACATGAGCAGTTTCACTGATATGGAGTTTCACGGGCAAGCCGGTTTTTTCCAGCGCCGTCACTTCGTCCAGCAAGCCGCAAGGCTCAATCACACAGCCGTTGCCCAGCACTCCCATGACGCCGCGCAATACCCCGGATGGCACCTGCACGAACCGGAACTTACGCCCATCGGTAATAACCGAGTGTCCGGTATGGGGACCGCCCTGGTATCTCACAATGGCGAAGGCATCACGCGCAAACACATCGGTAAAACGTCCCTTGCCTTCGTCTCCAAATTGGCAGCCGACCAGAATAAGGTCGCAACCACTCCGTGTGGCAGATCCATTGTTCACTGCGTTTCTCCTTACGATGGGTTATGCACCCGGCTGCGGTGCAGGTGTTCGAATGGAAATTTAACCACCCTGGCCCGGAGATCTTTTTGCCGCAATTGATTCTAAAAACGAACTCCGTGAATTATAGTGCGGGTCGATGCAATGATGGCGCACACTCCAGGCATAAAGGCTTTGAAAATAACAAAAGCATGAAGTATTAAGATTTATGACTATACAAGAACCGCCAGCCTGCAAGAGTCTGTACCATTTTGGAAAATGGCGCAGCACGCATTATTTTTTTGTGACCGGAGGGGCTTACTCATCACGAAATCAGACAGCACCTATGGGTAAAG
>DAHUXF010000325.1 GCA_027307295.1 Acidobacteriaceae bacterium | reverse complement strand
CAGGTTCTCCACGGTGTAAGCAACCCCCGCGCGGTGCCGGGATTGCAGCATTACTTTCACCTCTGCCGTTACCTGAGAAACGTTTTCATGGGAATCAGCCTGGGCATAGAGCGTCCTGATGTAATCAACGCCCTGGTAATATCTCAGGAGAGAAAACGGGACCAGCACCGACTCCTGCGTAATTTCCGACTGCCCAAAGGTGGAGACGCGTTCGCGAAAGACGCCAATCACAGTAAAGCGCAGGTCGCCGACCTTGATGATCTCGCCGACCATGTCACGGTTGAACTCTTTGGCAAAATCCTGCGTGATCAGGCAGACTTTGGCGCTGGACTGCATGTCAATGTTGTCAAAGAAACGGCCTTGCATCACCACAAGATTGCGGATCTTCTCAAACCCTTCGGTTACACCCACCAGCGTTACCGACTTTTCCTCGCCATTCAGGAAAATGGTGGTGTTGCCGATATCATGCACGCCGGCCACTTCCATCACATGAGGAAGGGCCCGCGCCGTCTCCAGGTCCGCGAGAGAAATCTCATCGGAGACGGCATGGTTTACATGATTCCCAGGAAAATATGCGTAGACCAGATCTGATCCGACGGCCTCGATCTGCGCTATCACGTAATTCTTGCTGATCATGGAGACCGTCACCACCAACACTATGCAGGTGGTCCCCACGGTGACGCCCATCATCGTCAAGGCAGCCTTGATCTTGTTGGCCAGCAGCGCATCCAGCGCAACCTGCCAGGTTTCGCCCTTTATCATGAGTTGCTCATAAGGGACATTTTATTATAAGTTTGCAAATCGTCTGCTGCGGACCATCAATGAAATCATTCAGTCATTCACATTTCAAAACCTACGTAGTGATCCTGCTCATCGTAATATTTGGCCCGGTGGGTAATTTTCTTCTGGGGAAGGGCATGAAAGGGCTGGGGATGACTTTGTCCTGGAAGCCCAGTGAGCTTGTGCGGTTTATAGCCTTTGCCCTGAGATCAGAGACCATTTGGATGGGCATTGGGTCGCTGATTATTTTCTTTGTTTCTTACTCATTGATTTTGTCCTGGGCTGATTACAGTTACGTGCAGCCGGCCTCAGCCTTTGCCTATGGCACAGCAGCTCTTTTAGGCCATTTTATGCTGGGTGAAATTGTGAATGCTGTGCAATGGGCCGGAATCATGATCATCTGCCTGGGAGTTTTTGTTGTTGGCCGCACGCCTTTGCGGACCACGGAGCCAAATTGAATGTTGATTGAACTGGTCTGCTTTCTGCTGGTGATGGTCGCCGGGACCGCGGGAGAATTGTGCATCGCCCGAGCGATGAAAACAGTCGGCGAGGTAACGGATTTCCGTCCCCGGCAACTGATGGCAGTAGCATGGCGTACCGTGAAGGTGCCTTGGATGTGGACCGGCCTGGGGCTGATGGCGCTGGCTTTTTTTGCCTTGCTTGCCGTGCTGGCGGTGGAAAATGTAAGTTTTGTAGTTCCCGTTACGGCCCTCAGTTATGCGGTCGGCGCTCTGGGTGGGAAAGTGTTTCTGCATGAGCAGGTCACGCGCACGCGCTGGACCGGCGTACTGCTGGTTTGCGTCGGCGTAACACTGGTGCTGATCGGGAAACGTTGGGGTTAAGACTCAAGTGCCACGGGCCTTGGCCCTTGAAATGCGGCCTGTATGCTAGTCTTGTAATCAGCTAACACATCAGGCCCGACAGTTCCACAGAATGCAACTGCCTGTGCAGCCAAAGGAGCGTACCTCATTGTGCGGGATTGCCGGTTTTACACATATCCGCTGGGCGACTGAGGCAGACCGCATTACAAGGGCTTCTTCCACGCTGCAGCACCGGGGGCCGGACCAGCAAGGCATCTTTCAATCAAAGTCGGTGTCCTTAACGGCAACGCGCCTGAAGATCATTGACCTGGACGGCGGAGATCAGCCAATCCTGAGTGATGACCGCGACACTGTCATTGTTTTCAATGGTGAAATTTACAACCATCAGGAACTGCGGCAGGAACTTGAGGGCCTGGGCCATCGGTTCCGCTCCCGCTGCGATACTGAAGTTGTACTCAGGGCATTCCTGCAGTGGGACCTGCAATGACTCTCGCGGCTCCGGGGCATGTTTGCGCTGGCCATTTGGAGCGAATCCAAAAAACGCCTGGTACTGGCCAGGGACCGTCTCGGCATCAAGCCGCTTTACATTGCTCATCATGGAAATGACATTGTCTTTGGTTCCGAACTGAAGGCCATTTTCGTCCACCCCGAAATTCCCCGGCAATTGAGCCTGCACGGCCTGGATTGTTATCTGTCAATGAACTACGTTCCGTGCCCGTGGACCCTGGCGGAAGGCATTGAGAAGCTCCCTCCTGGCCACTGGCTGGAATGGGAGAAAGGGATAACCCGCTCAGACTTCTACTGGCAACTCCCAAGCGAGAGCAGGGAGCAGTCATTGGAGTCGGCCACAGAAGAACTGGATGGTCTATTAAAGGAGTCGATTCGGGAACATCTCATCTCAGACGTGCCGCTGGGAGTGTGGTTGAGCGGCGGCCTTGATTCCTCGGCAATTCTCCATTACGCTGCGTCGCAAGCCGGCTCACGGCTCAAAACTTTTTCGATTTCTTTTCATGGCCGCAGCTTCGATGAAACAGCTTACATCCGCAAAATCGTTGAACAATATCAAACCGAACACGAACAGCTGGATTTGAATCCCGGCCTGAATCTGTCAGATGCCATCGCAGAGTTCGCTTATTACTCTGACGAACCCAGCGCCGATGCCGGAGCGCTGCCGGTCTGGTTTCTATCCAAGCTTTGCAAACCAGGGACCACGGTCGCACTGAGCGGAGAAGGCGCGGACGAGTTGTTTGGCGGCTACCTCACACATCGCGCCAGCCTGCTTGCCGGGCATGCGCGAAAACTTGGGCCAGGCATTCTGCGTTTTTCCCTGAAGCAGTTGCAGCGGCTGCCGGTGTCTGACGAAAAAATTGGCTTTGAGTATAAGCTGAAGCGCTTTCTGGAAGGCTGCACCATGCCGCCTGCGGTGGCGCACGCCTACTGGAACGGCGCGTTTTCTGCTGCGCAAAAGCAGGATTTGCTGGTGCAGCCGCTCCCATCCGCGCTATGCCAGGTTTTGAACGAACTCCGGGGCCGTTTGCCAGGCAATGACCGGCTGGCTCCGTATCTATGGTTTGATCAAAAGTATTATCTGCCTGACGATATTTTGTACAAAGTGGACCGAATGAGCATGGCCCACGCAGTGGAGGTCCGCCCTCCATTCCTGGACCACAGAATCGCCGAGTTCGCCGCAACTCTGCCTTCAGCGTTGAAGGTTCGCGGAGCGCAGCAGAAGGTGGTCCTGCGAGAGCTGATGAAAGATAAGCTGCCTTCTTCCACATTACGGCGAAAAAAGCTCGGGCTGGACATTCCGGCGCATGACTGGTTTCGCGGGCCTCTTCGTTCTCTGCTGGAAGATACGTTGGCTGAAGGTGTGTCCGAATACGGCGGGATTTTCCGCGCCGGCGCTGTTCAGAATTTCTTAAATTTACACATGGAAAGGCGAGCCAACCTGGGATACCACCTCTGGGGCTTGATGATTCTGTTCCTTTGGATGAAAAAATGGAAAATCCAGTTACCAGCGCGGGAAGAGATGCCCACGCTGGAAAGAACTGGCGTATTTATCTAGCAGTGCTGGCGGTTGCAGGCGCGATTTACCTGGGATGCATGGTCTCTCCGCCCAGCCTGATGGACGATGTGGACGCGGTGCAGGCGCAAATCGCCCGCAACATGCTCACGTCAGGCGACTGGGTCACTGCTCGCCTTGATGGCGTAGTCTACCTTGAGAAGCCGCCCCTGATTTATTGGTTGATCGCAGCCTCGTACAAAATTTTCGGCATCCACGATTGGGTTGCCCGCATTCCCATGGTTCTGTCCTCACTCGCCGTGTGCTGCATCACAACAGCCTTTGGCATCTGGGCTTTTGGCAGACGGGTGGGATTCTATGCAGGAATCTGCGCCGCTACGTGTGTTGGATTGTTTTTGTTTACCAGGATTTTAATTCC
>DAHUXF010000324.1 GCA_027307295.1 Acidobacteriaceae bacterium | reverse complement strand
GTCTGAGGTTGGCGATTCGGCGAGAAGCTAGGGGGGAGTGCAGCCAATATGATCGCGTCATCAATGCCCCTGATTGTCAACGTAAACGATTGCACTCTATATGCTGTACCGGGGGCAACCTCCATCTCCCCTACCAGATCCCTGACGAGCGAGTCATTCGTGCTAAGGGGTGAAATGCGCTCGATTTTTTGAACGTTCGCCTTTGAAAGATGATGCAGCAGCGATGAAGTGATCATAGGAATTGCTGGCTGCAGGCCTTGATCGTCAATCCACTTCGCACTGACCACCAGGTTCCACTTATCTGTTAATCCAGATTCCGATGGCACCAGCATTGCCAGAGTAAAATGGCCTTTAGAGGTTTCCATTTTCTGAACAAACTCAACAACTTGCTGCACGAATCCGTTCGCTACCACCGCATTGAGAGCCATGTTAAAACTCCGCTTGGTTTTTCCCGAATACTATCCAGAATCACTTTGGCCGTGCCAGCGTTGTATTTACCGGGACCTTCGTACCGCTGCTCAGGATCCCAGGCGACGGCCTTCGACCAGTTATCAAATAGGTCTTTATTCTTGCTTGCGTCGATCTGGGCAGTCAGTCCGGCCAAAGTTTTGAGTTGCTCCAAATTATGGACTTTAAACGTGTGCCCCAATTCGAGCGGATATTCCTTAAGACCTAAAATCCGGCAAATCCGCGCCTTTAACCCCAATTCCACAGCATAACCCGCCAAATACACACTGCCATCGTAGAGTCGCGCTTTGTATAGTGCTTCTGCTTCTTGCAACCGCAATTTTGCTAATTCCTGCAGTTGTTTCCTGGGCAATGGTGTCTTCGCCATCGCTTAATAAGATAAATGAAATAATCCCCTTACCGAAAAAAATCGGGACGGATACCCGGCGTTTTATATCCTTCACAAAACCAATACGTTAGCAAGGGGAAGGCCCAGTCATTTCATTCAGGACAACTAAAGCATCTTACCGCGTTACAACCTTGGCCGTCGCCACATTGTCCGCGCGATCATAAATGCGGACTACAACAACGTGCTCTCCTGGCGGCGCAGCGGAGTTGCCTGCCACGGGCTTGCCGCGCCTGCGCTTCTGGTCGGCGGGTTCTTCAGGCGCTGTTGCAGGATGGCTCAACAACACCGTGAAGTCGTAATTCTCAATTTTGGCGTCAGAAAGCCCGCCCACCGGTTCAACATATTGCCATTCACCGGCATCAATGGAGTATTCGGCGCGCTTGATGGGAGAGTTATCGTCGGCGGCATGGAAGGTGACATGCATATCCTGGCCTTCAACGCGCGCTGCCAGATTTTCAATCCGCGGCGGGGTGTTGTCGATCTCAAAACGCAGGCTCTCTTTCTCATCAGAGAGCGCATCTTCCGGGCTATGAGACGGCGCGTCACTGGCCACAACCTTTATGGTATAGCCCCCATCGGGCAGCAGTCCGGATTCAAACGAGTAGAACTTGTCCGTCAAGCCGGACTTCAGCAGCTTCCATTCCTGCTCATTGTCGCCGCGATAGTAGACCGAGTAAGTCAGATTGTCGTCATTCTCATCATGCGCGCCCCAGCGGACGGCAATAGAACCACGATCGCGGGTTGCGGAGGGCGGCGCATCAATCCGCATGCTGGACGAGGGCTGCGCCTGTGGTCCCAGATTGATGGTGATGCTTTCTGGACTGGATAAATGCGACTGTGGCTGAAAACGCGCACCTACCTGCACTACAACGTCGTCCATCACCGGGGCAACGTTCCGGGAAAGATAATTGATGATGACATCATCAAGTTCAGTGGGCGGATTGGCCGGTTTCAGGACGGCCCGCCACTGGATGAAGCGCGCCGCCGGAATGTCTGTGCGCGCATCTTTGCTCAAATCCACCCGCGTCCAGGGGCTCCAATTGCGGTCAGGATTGTCCACGTTGCCGCTGCGCGCAAAAAGATCAAAGTTGCCGCGCCCGCGCACCTCAGCGCGTCCCCAGCGCGAGAGGATTCGCGCATCATGCACGTCGCTTTCAAAAGAACCTTCTGCATCCGCGTTATTGCTCATGAGAAAGATCTTGCCCAGATTGCTGCTGGAGCAATAAAGACCGCCGCCCGGCGCTTTGCTGAAAGCGCTCACCTGGTTGGCGCTGGCCTTCAACAGATCAGTGAAATCGCCATTCTTCTCAATGGCGTAAATGCGCCCTTTATTTCCGGTGCCGGCGATAAGGCGTCCGGAAGCTTCAAACGCCAGAGCGTAGACAATATCTTCGCGGGAAGACCATATCTTTCTCGGGGCGCCGTCCGGCGCGATGATGTAAACGTCTGACCCGGCAAGATTGGCGGCGCCTGCCAGGGGCGCGGCTCCCTGGGGCGCAGGCTGCGGCAGAGGAGCGGCAGGTACCGGAGGGGCCGGCGATCCTGTGCGCTTTTCTCCAGTGCCCGCGGCGTAGATGTTTCCAGCGCTGTCCACGGCAAGCGCGGTGATCTCTTTGCGCGGTGCGCTGTACAGGACAAAGCCTTCGCCCGCGGGAGTGATGCGGTAAACCAAACCGCTGCCGTCCGATCCGGCGATCAGGTTGCCTTTGGCGTCAAAGGTCAACACCCGGACATGCGCTTCATCGGACTTGAAAAAGACCGCGCCCTGGCCATTTTTTTCCACGCGAAAAATCTGCCCGTTGTCCCCGGTGGCAATGTAGAGACGGCCTTGCGCGTCAAATGCCATGTCCCATATGTACTTGGTGCCGGGATTGAAGAATGTGTCAGCGGTGTATTCAGCAACGGCCCCGGCAGCTCCGGTTTTGCGCGCAATGCGATATACCTTGCCATCGGGCGAGGTGGCGGCATAGATGGCCCCGTCCGGACCAAGCGCCACCGACTGCACCTGAAGCTCTTTCGGTTCAAAAATAATAGTGGCCTTGCCGTCCGGCATCACGCGATAGACGCGCGCCGGCGCTCCTGTGGCGGCATATATCACGCCATCTTTATCAGAAGCCATGCCCCAGATGAAGCTGGAAGGGCTGGTATAAACCGCCTTGAAGCCCGGAGCCAGCACCAGCAGGCCAGTGCTGCGGATGGCTACCCCACGCGCTGTTCCGCGCTCAAAATCTTCGTAGCCGCTTTCTTTCCATTGCCGCGTGCCTTCGGCAAAGACCAGAGTAGAGAGAGTAAAAGCAACAAGCACAGAAACAATCTTTTTCATTGCCATCTTCTTTTCATTGCCAGTCTTTTTATTAAGCAAGTCTTCTTCTATTGCTACCTAAGGGTAACAGCAAGGCAGAGCTGGAAACACTCCTGGCGGACGCCAGGCGCACAAAATAAAAGGCCCGCCGTAATCCCGGCGAGCCATGAATAATTTGTGAAAACCGGTGCTACTGCGTTTTGGCAACGTCGCCCACTTTTGCCGGACCGCTGCCATTGAACGTGACCGTTGCTGAATCAGCGTCAATTTCCGTCACTGTGCCTTCGCCAATCCTATTGGTGATGGTCTTCAGAATTTTTCCCGTGGTTGGGTCCTTCACCTGGCGGACCGCGCGGCTGATGTCCAGCTTGTCGCCCACCTTCAAGCCGGTTTTGCTGCCCACGTTCAGGATCAACGTATTCCCGCTCACGTCCGCCACCAGGCCGGAAACTTCCACCTTGCGCGCCGGCAGGCTTGTGGCTGAAGCGTCCAGTTGCGTTCCTACTTCCGTTACCGCCTGGGTCACAGCTTCACCCAGCAAGGTCTGGCCGAAGTTGGAAGCATGGCTGTCAAAACCACCGATTCCCGCGCCGCCGCCACCGCCGCCACCGCCAATTAAAGACGCCCCTGAACGCTTTGACTCTCCCTCGCCGGTGACTGCAGAGAGGATTTCGCCTGTGGTCGTATCCACCAGGCGGGCGCTGATGGCGCACACCGCTTTGGCCTCAGTTTTCTTGACTCCGCCCAGACCGAAGGCGCGCGGACCAACTCCCAGCCCTCCGAAGGACTTGCTTTTATCGTCACGGCCAAACTTGGTAATGGAGCCCATGATGATGGCGTCCACGCCCAGGATCTGGCCGATTTTCTGCGCTGTGGCGGGATTGG
>DAHUXF010000323.1 GCA_027307295.1 Acidobacteriaceae bacterium | reverse complement strand
TAACATAACGGTTCATCCTGGAATTGAACATTTGCACCCGGCACGGCGACAGGGAGAGAGCTCCGGGAATTCACCGTGTTTCCTTATGTTTTTGTGCCATTTTTTACGGGAAACCCATTTGGCTGGCGCACAAGCAATTGCCAGACGGACATGCACAAATGTGTGGGTTAACGGGTAACTGGCATTCTCATGTACCTGTGTACTCGTTGACATTTGGCCAGTTGTTGCTATATTCGCGCGTGAGGCCAGCGACTAATGACCAATATATATGACGCGATAAAAGAGAAGGAAAACCAAATTGCCATTTTCCAGGCGCAGATTTCAGGCCTACAGGCTGAGATTGAAGCGCTGCGGGTTGCGGCCCGCATCCTGGAAGGCGGACCAGCAGTTGCGGATGCCGGCCGGCCGGTAGCGGTGCAGACGACTGCGAACGGCGGCGGTGACAAGACCAAGCGTGTTTGGCCGTAAGACAAGCTGTTTCTGCCGCAAGCGATACCTTGCCCTGTTCGGGCGAGTCCCCCACAAGCGCAACGGCATTCAGCGCCCACGTCTGATCTTTCGCCGATCCAGCAACTTTGAAAATTCGACAGCTTCTGCCGCTGGCAAGCTGCTGCGGCCAGTTTAAAGCACGCTTACATTAAGGGGCGTGGAGAGCAAGAGTTCTCCCGTTCCAGCAGAGTGATGTTTCAGCCCGGATTGCCGGGCAAAGAGATTTGAAAATTACGATTTTTCAGGGACGGCGTAATCATGGCAACCCAAGCTTCTGACACGACTAACACCGCGAACAAAAGGTCGCCTCGCGACTCGGGCGATGAATTGGCGGTTATCGCACAACGCGCCCAGGCTTTTACAAATGCTTCCGGGGTCGCCATTGCGCTGAGCGAAGGCAATGCTGATGAGATCATCTGCCGTGCAAGCAGGGGATCCAGCGCTCCTGACGTGGGAACTGCCTTGCGCGTGGAGGGCTCCTTCACCGGGCTCTGTATTCAGAGCGGCAAAGAATTGCGTTGCGACGATTGCGAAACCGACACCCGCGTGGACACCGCAGCCATTCGTGCCCTGAATATCCGTTCCATGGTGGTGACGCCGATCCGCGATGAGAACCGCGTCATCGGAGTGCTTGCTGTTTTTGCGCCTACGCCGCATGCATTCACCATTACACATGTGGCCGTGCTCAAAACCATGGCCGATCAGATTACCGGGCATCTGCAAAGAGAGCGGCGCGCGCGTGAAGAGAATCCGCAACCTGAGCCTCCCCGCCCGCCAGCGCCGGTGGTTACCGCCAAACCGGTTGTGGCTGTGCCAGCGGTTGTTCCACCCCCGGCTCCGCCAGCCGTTGTAATTAGGCCGGCAGCAGTCACGCCCAGGGCAGCAGCGGTCCCGAGCCCTGCCAGAGTGGAGCCCGTGAAGGCCCCCACTCCAGTGGAAGTTGTGCCTCTGGCGACGCCTCCCAGAAAAGAAGAAAGGCGTGTGGAACCACCCCGTGCTGAAGCACCTCGGGCAAGCTTCGGGACATTCGATACCGTGGCTGGCGAGGACAAGAAGTCTGGTAGCCGTATGGTCATGATTGGCGTAGTCGCTGTGGTGGTCATTGCTGCCGGCGCGACTTATGGGTTCCTCAAACTGCGGAAACCGGACGCAACAGCCCAGCATCAGACGGAAGCAGCCAGCGTTCCTCCGGCCCAGGCGTCAGCGCCTTCTTCAGGCACTGTGCAGCCGAATAGCCCTGTAAGCAACACGCCCGCTTCCACCGCAAGTGTTCCCAGCACGGTAGCTCCGCCGGCCAGGTCCGCCCCAGAGGCGGACAGCCCCCGCAGGGGACAGTCCAGAAGCAGCCGTGAGGCAGCCGCACCGGTTACCGAAAAGCCTGTCCCGGCAGACAAGCCTGCTGCTGTGGCGACCCTGGCTTCCTCGGGGACATCAAAGATTGCGCAGAACAACACGCCTGCCCAGTCCGCAACTGATGTAGCGCCTTCCTTCGGTGTGGTAGGAAATAGCACGCCTGGAGGGCTTTCCGCGCTAGCGAAGCCGGTTGCTGCTTCTACTCCATCGGCTGCTTCCATTGAGCAATCTTCGCTGGAGCAGCTGCAACTGATCAAAACCAGCCCGTTGGCTTATCCTGCGATTGCCAGAGCGCGCCGGATCAGCGGGGTTGTGGTGGTCCAGGTAAAAGTTGGGAAAGATGGGAAGGTATCAAGTCCGCAATTCATCAGCGGCCCTCCAATCTTTAAGGACGCAGCTTTTGAAGCAGTGATGCAATATCAGTTCAAGCCTGCCCGGCTGAATGGACAACCGATCGATCAGACGACCCAGATCAGGTTGAACTTCCACCCGTAATTACGGGTTAAGAGACCAAAGCAAAAAGGCGCATCCTGTCAGGGGGTGCGCCTTTTTCAAGCAATAAAGACAAATCAGTTCGCTGCCTGTTCCAGCCCTGACCTTGGATTTTCTACGACCACGCAGGGCCTGATTACAAAATCAAAAATTGAACGATGCACACGAAATGCAGGATACCGAAGGGAGGCCGGTTCTGCTGATGTTGTAGACATTGTGTGTTAACTCAGCGCGTTGGTGGTGCTCCGCAATCGAAGTGTCCAGCCGCAGAACCATTATTCAATGTGAAAGTGCCAGTGTGCCCATCGCTATTGATCAGGACGGTGCCAAGACCAATGTAGCTGTCTTCGAGCGAGGTTTTACCCAGGTACACTGCAATAATCTCGTTCCGGTAGGCGCCCGGCCCAGTGAATTTGGCTTTGTTCGCGTGCATCGGCTCCGCCATGGCTGAGCTTGGTCCAATGGTGAGTGCCAGCGTCGGAAGAGAAGGCGGTCCCCAGTTGCCAGAAAACGTGCTATCGCCAAAAATCCGGCACAAGCCTCCGCTTACGGTGCGGGACTTAGGCTTGTTAATAGTGACGGTGGGCTGGGGTGCGGCCCCCGCAGTGATGAATACCGCAATCATTCCAATCACGGCAATCGTCTGCCATCTTAGGTTCCTGCTTGTCATAGGGCAAAATAGTAATGCGGCCCAACAGCCCTTTCAAGCAAGAGGCTCTCGCAGGCAAGTTTTTATCGCAGAAATTTGCTGGGAAGGATCAATCCCCTTGGGAAGTGGCCTAAACTTCCGGTTAATAGAGGAGGGGTCGTTTTATCAGTAGGTCTGGACGAATTCCACCACCAGGCGTCCCTGTATGGCATGCAGGTCCACTCCGAGCAGGAAAACCCGCGTGGAAGGATCCACCACAATTCCATGATCCAGCACTCGATCCAGGACCTCGCCTACGTTGATGTTTTCTAAATTTTGCATGATGTTGTCTGACCGAAAAACTTCCTGCTAATCGTGCCCCTGAAGCCAGGTCATTTTCAGGTTCCTTTGCATAAGATGCAGTTTTTTGCAGAATGAAAGCTGGAAACAATTTATTTTTTCAAAAAGGAGGGTTTCTGGAAAACATGCAGCAACCTAAAGTGTGAGTAACTGACGCACTATCAGCTGGATACTAGCCAATGCGCTGCACGGGCAAAGCCTGCCTTGCCATAGGGCGTCGAGCACGTATTCGCGCCGTTATCCAGAGAACGACGCGATACGTGAGCAGGATTGTCAGAATGGCGCCGTACGTAAGAGGCCTTTTGAGGTCTGCTTTCACCAGCCACACGAAGTGGATTACACCGGCTGCGGCGCTTACGTAAATGAGCCTATGGAGCATTTGCCATCGCTTGCCGCCCAGGCGTCGAATCCAGCCCGTGGTGGAGGTGATTGCCAACGGCAGCATCATTACCCAGGCGGTCATTCCGGCGGTGATGAACCTGCGCTTGGCGATGTCGGCCAGCATTTCATGGACATCGAAAAACTTGTCGAGCCAGACGTACGTCATCAGGTGGAGCGTGCCGTAGAAGAATGCGAAGAGGCCGAGCATGCGGCGCAGATTGATGAGCCAATATTGGCGGGTTAACTTGCGCAGCGGCGTGATGGAGAGCGTGATCAGCAGGAACGTCAGCGTGCAATCGCCGGTGCGGTGCGTGATCGTTTCAATGGGATTCGCGCCAAGTCCG
>DAHUXF010000322.1 GCA_027307295.1 Acidobacteriaceae bacterium | reverse complement strand
AGCAGAACACAGCCCTGGCCGCTGTGGTCTAGAAGAGAAAATCGAAAACGATTTCCTACCCTGGCACTTGCTCTCGCCTCTATGTCTTCACGGCAGAGCAGCTCCATACTCTTGCTGTGCCGATAGCCAGGCCGCCATGCGGTTCTTTATAATCCTGCGCGAGGGGAACCGTGCTCATGAAAACTGGCTTTGCTGTGTTCTTGTTGTCTGCCGCCGCGCTTGCGCAAAATTCACTGGGGCAAAATTCGGAAGAGGGCAAGGTTGTTCGCTATGAAGTGAAGCCTGCCGAACTCAAATACACTTATGCCGCTTCCTATAGCCCTGTGGCCCATTTAAAGCCGGGCAATATTCTGGAAACCAATACGGTAGACTGTTTCGGCAATGCCGTTAAAAAGCCCGGCGACACATTGAGCATGGCCCCCGGCGACAATCCGCTGACCGGGCCTTTTTATATTGACGGAGCGGAGCCGGGAGATACGCTGGCCATAAAAATCCTGGAGATCAAAGTGGATAGCGACCAGGGCATAGGCGCTTTGGCTCCGGGCTTTGGGGCCATCAACTCCACCAATTACACGCCTATGCTGAATGAGCCGATCAAAGAAAAGATCTGGTTCTATCCTATCGATCACGCCACCAATACCGCGACGTTCCATGCGCTGGATTCCAAGTACACGGTGAAGTTCCCGCTGCATCCGTTTTTTGGCTGCATTGGTGTTGCGCCCGCCGGAGGCGAGGCCCGCAGCTCTGTGGTGCCGGAGGCTTTTGGCGGCAACATGGATTCACCGGAAGCCAGCGTGGGCAACACGGTTTATTTCCCTGTGAACGTCTCCGGGGCCATGCTGTTCCTGGGCGATGGCCACGCAGCCATGGGTGACGGCGAAATTGCCGGGACGGCACTGGAAGTGCCTTTGCGCTCACGGGTGCAGGTGCGCGTGATTAAGGGCCGCAAGATCAACTGGCCGCGCTTTGAAAATGACGAGTACATCATGACCGTTGGCGCGTACCGTCCGCTGGACGATGCATTACGAATCGCTTTTACAGAGCTGGTTGGCTGGATTCACAATGATTACGGCCTTTCCGAGATGGACACGTATGAACTGCTCTCAAAAGTCGGAGAGATCCATCTGAATGAGATGGTCGATCCGAATTATGTGATTGTGGCCAAGGTGAAGAAGAGCTTTTTACCGAAGCCAATAGCGCAGAAGTAGTTTGGTGTTTTACCCATGCCGCAAGGGCCGATCTACGCGCCGAGCGGCATGATTCGAGCGCTAACGAATTGTGAAAAACTACGATTGCCCCCAAGCGGTGTGGAGCGGAGCGACAAGAATTAAAGCTTCTGCAAATACTCCACGATCTCCGGACTGGTCCATTCCACCGGGCCAATGAATTTGCGGCGCAAGGTGCCGTTGGCGTCAATGATGAACGTCTCAGGCTGGCCGGTGGTGCCATAGAGATCGCTGCTGTTCTTTTGGGGATCATTGACCGTCAGGAAGTCAATGTTGTACCGGCGCAAGAAGCGGTGATATGCCGTGGGATCGGCGTCTGTGCTTACGCCCAGCACTGTGATTTTTGTGGGCATCTGTTTTTGCAGCTGGGACAATGAGGGCATCTCAACGATGCAGGGCTCGCACCAGCTTGTCCAGAAGTTAAGGATAACCACCTTGCCGCGCAAGTCGCGCAGGTTGACGGTGCGGTCAGAGTCCTTAACGGTAAAATCCGGGGCCGGTGAGCCGATCATGCGCAAGCGGGGCTGATCGCGGCAACCCATCAAGCCGGTAAATGCCAGAATCAGCAGCGCGGGGGCAAGGATGCGAAGAATTTTCACCCCAATATAATAACCCGATTTTCACCTGTAATTGAGTCAACTTGAAGAACCATAGTCTGTTGCGCCCGCAGCCATTTGGGTCAGCATGGTCTTCCATCATGTGCTGTGTCCCCTCTGCTATAATCCGCTTCTCTTGTAGATGGGAACTCCCGCAGTGCACCTTGTGAACCAGCCACCCAAGCTGTCTCTGGACAGATTCCTTACCTTTCCGCATCATCGCAGCGGGTGGGCTTACGCACTGGAAGCGCTCAAACCTCTGCTGACGCCTGAAGGCGTGGCGCTGGATCCGTTTATTGAAGCAACTTTCTGCTGGGATCTGGTCAAGAATGAACAGTCAGGAAAACTGCCGTACCGCCAGGACTGGATTGCCATCATTCATAACCCGCCGGGTATTCCTGCATGGCATGAGTTTGAGTCAGCGCCGCAATCTATTTTTGAACTGCCCGCGTGGCGTAAGAGCCTGCCGTATTGCCGGGGGATTTACGTATTTTCAGAGACGATGCGGGCGTGGGTGAAACAAAAAACTGACGTTCCTGTGGCTGCCGCCATTCATCCCGCCGAACCTCCGGAACACTCCTTCAGCATGGACGCTTTCCTGGCGAATCCGCTTCGCCGCGTGGTTCAGGTGGGATCATGGCTGAGACGGCTTCATTCCATCAGTCTCTTAAAAGTACGCAGTTTACGGAAGACGCTTCTTGCACCCCGGCAAATGCCTGATCCGCATCTGGAATCGCTCATCCGCCGCGAAGCCGCGAATGATCCGGCAGCCAGGAACGCTGACTGGTCCACAGTAGAATTTTTGGCTTATCAAGCGCCTGGCGACTATGACCGATTGCTCACCAACAACCTGGTGTTCCTGGATATGTATGACACCGTGATCAACAACACGGTTCTCGAATGTATCGTCCGGCGAACACCCGTTCTCTGCAACCGTCTGCCGTCGCTGGTTGAGTTGCTGGGACCGGACTATCCATTGTTTTTTTCTGATCTGGAAGAAGCATCAACAAAGGCGGAAGACTTGACGTTGATAGACAGCGCCCATCGGCATCTTGCCCGGATTCCTGAAGATGCTTTTTCTCAGCACAACTTCCGGGATTCCATCACTGCGACCGATATTTACCGCAGTTTGTAAACTGCGGGCCGGTGCATTCAAATTTCGTTGCATCCTGACAAATGCGGTAAGCTTGAAAGGGCATACTTGGGGAAGTTTCTGCACCTCTGGTGATAAGTAACTCATCTATTGATAGGATATTCACTCTAAAGAGCTGATTCTGATGGTCTATCTAACCAGAAAAGCGGAGTTTTCAGCGTCGCATTACTACCACAATCCGGAATTCACGCCGGAAGAGAACCAGCGCATTTTTGGCAAATGCAACAATCCGAACGGGCATGGACACAATTACACGCTGGAAGTCACGGTCAAGGGGCAGGTGGACCAGCGGTCAGGGTTTGTTGTGGATTTAAAGCAGCTTAAGGACATCATGAATCGCGAAGTGATTGATGCCATGGACCATCGCTTTCTAAACAAGGAAGTGGCTGAGTTTAAAGAGGCCATCCCCACCACGGAAAACCTGGCCATCAGCATCTGGCAGCGGCTTCAGCCCAAGCTCAACGTGGCCGAACTGCACCGAGTACGAGTGTATGAAACCCCCGATCTCTTTGTAGACTATTACGGGGAAGCATGAAAGCATACTTGACCCGGCGTTATTGGTTCTCGGCGTCACATCGCTTGCACAGCGATGAAATGTCGGCGGAAGAAAACCAGGCCGTCTATGGCAAGTGCAACAATCCGCATGGTCACGGACATAATTACGCACTGGAGATAACGGTGGCCGGGCAGGTTGATCCTAAAACGGGAATGGTTTGCAATCTGGTGGATCTGGATGCCTTTGTAAATGAAAACATTCTGGAGCGGTTTGACCGGCAGAACCTGAATACGCTTCCGCCTTTTCAGGGAGTTGTTCCCACCACGGAAAATCTGTGCGTGGAAGTGTATGGCATTCTGCAGAAGGATTTTCATCACGCAGAAGTAGAAAAGATTCGCGTGGAGGAGACCATGCTGAATTCCTTTGAGTACGCCGGAGGCCGTGAAGTCCGGTATTAGAAGTATGGTTGAAAACAGGAGCACTGTCGTGAAGAAACTTGCATCCCCTGAACTGGCATCCGCGAGCACGCAGGAGCTGCTACGGGAATTGCTGCTGCGGTTGGGCGAAGACCCGGACCGCGACGGCCTTCT
>DAHUXF010000321.1 GCA_027307295.1 Acidobacteriaceae bacterium | reverse complement strand
AGCCCGGAGCAGTTGTGATTGATGTGGCCACGCGGGTTGGCGCGGATGGCAAGCTGAATGGCGACGTTGATTTTGAGCGCGTGAAAGAAGTTGCGTCCCTGATTACGCCGGTGCCGAAAGGCGTGGGGCCGGTGACAGTGGCGGCGCTGACGGAGAACGTTGTGCGCGCGGCGGAATTTGCCCATGGGCTGCGCCAGCCCGGCTATGACTTTTCCACTTTAAGTGAAGCTCACTTGCGCCCGGCAATTTCTTCATAGAGTTCCGGCAGGCGCTGCGCGTCTTCCACGGACTCGGCAAAACGGGCCCGCTCGTAGTGTGCGGTAAAGAGCCCGACATCATAGCGCATGCGCGGGTCTGGAATGGATGAAACGAATTCTTCCGCTGTCTGGGATGGCTCCTTCTTTACCCCGCGCCGGGCCATCATCTTTAACATGCGCAAGTACCAGAAACTTGCCGAAGTGCGCGGAGCGCGTTGCGGATTGCGGAGCAGGCGCGCCCGTTGAATCGTGCGCCATGCCCTGGGCATGAATGGAAGCGCCAGCAGGAGTGCCAGGGCCACGCAGTAAAGCCCCATTTGCATTGAGGACAGCCTTTCCAGTTGCCGCTGGAAGTTGCTGATCTTTGTTACCACGCTCCGGTATTGCCGGACCAGCCATAACCGGAAACTGGACTGCGCATTGCCCGTCTTGGTGCTGATCTCCGCGCGCAGGCGCACCTGATGGCTGAAGTCGTAGTTAACGATCCATTCGCGCCAGAGCTGCCTAGCCGCATCCATGTAGAGTTCCATGCGCGACCAGCGTGTTGCCGTGGAGCCGGCTTGTCCGGCAGGCGTGGGATCAAACGTTACCCAGCCGTATTCGGGAAAGTATGCTTCCACCCAGGAGTGCGCATCTTTTTCCCGCACAATGTAGCTGCCGGTAAGGTCGTTGAATTCCCCGCCGCGAAAGCCGTTGACCACGCGCGACGGGATGCCCAGGGTGCGCAGCATGATGGTCATGGACGAGGCAAAGTATTCGCAATGGCCTTGCTTGCGTTCAAAAAGGAAGTGCGCCAGCGGATCGGCTTCACGCAGTCCCGGCAACTGGAGCGTATAACCAAAGTTTTCGCGCAGGTAAGATTCAATGGCTTTGGCGCGCCGGTAATTCGAGTCTTCCGATGCTGTGATCTGCCTGGCCAGGGCCTCAATGCGCGGGTCCAGGCGCGGCTTCTGCAGATAGAGCGTTGCCACGCGCGGAGGGTAGTTCCGGGAATTTGAATCGCGCACAAAACGCTCTGGATCACGCGCGTCCGCTTCCGCCGTGTAGACGCCAATTACCTGTGAACTGTCGGCTTCCGGGGCGTTTCCACTGGCTTCTCCGGGACGGCTATAGAACACGGAGCCGTCGGACTTGATCTCCACCACGCGGTAGTCGCCGGTCAGCTTCAAAGGCACCGGCGCCAGAAAGAACAGGTTCACTCCCACGGGTTCCATGACCACTTTGTAAGAAAAGCTGGGCAGGTGTGGTCCCGGATGCGCGTCAGAATAGAACGCAACCGTGCTGATGGTGGTGAGGTCCAGCGGCGAACTGTTCAAGCCGCGAAAGCTCGGCGGTTCCGGGCTGTTCCACCAATGCCGTCCATCAAAATTGGCAAGAGCTACGCCGCGCCATTTCACATCTTGCGGCAGCTTGCCGTCAAGCAACTGGATGTGCATGACCACGTTGCTGGACTGCTGTATTTCGCCGATGCCTCCCAGGTTTACGTCCTGGGCAAAACCCGTGACCATGGCGCCCTGCACCGCCATGTTGTGGAGATAGCCGCTGGTATTCAGGCGCGGTAAAACGAAAAAGATCAGCGCGGCCCCGGCCATGGTAAGAAGTCCCAGGGCGGTGGACACCCCGGCCAGCGAACTGTGAAACGTAATGTCCTGCCGCGGCGGTACGCCGGCTCCCGGCAATTCACGTTCGGACCGCCGCATTTCCATGCTGATAAAAGTGGCCATGGCCACCAGGGTGAAAAGTGAGAAGCTGAGCAGGAAGAGCGTGTCCACGGTCAGCACGGCTGCCGCCAGCACCATCAGGAATGAGAGCACGGCCAGGTACATCAGGTCGCGGTCACGGCGCACGGAAAAAATCTTGATCACCATAACGAACAGGACCATGTGCACGGTGGCGCTCAGGAAGCTTTGCGAGAAATAAAAATAATCCGCGGCATAGAACGCGAAATACATGACCGTGAGGGTGCTGGTCCAGCGCTCTGAGATGACCAGATGCTTGCGCATCAAAAGTTGATAGCCGCGCAACAGAAGCGCCGCGATGACCAGCGCCACGGAAGGGAAGTCGAGCTTGTTGGTCCCCATCAGGGAGGTGAACCCGACCACCAGCAGGACAAATAACGACCATTGAAAGAAGCGTTCAGCGCTGCTGGAGCTCAATCTGGCGTTGGCGCTTTGGATGGCGAGGCCGGGCACGCCTTATTTTCCCTGAATTTTTCCTGCGATGAAAGGCGAATCGTACCGCCGGTGACCCAACGTAACCAGCGGCAGTGTTAGAATATCCATGCCGGGTCCCGCGCGACGCAATCCCGCCAATCCCGCCAGGTCCGGAAGGAAGCAACGGTAACGGGCTAGTGCGTGTGCAGCGGGTCCCCCGGTTAATTTTCTGATTCTTCGTTGCCCTGCCTGAACCATCTCCACATGTGCAAAGATTCCAGCCGCTGAGCCAACGGCCATGGCACAAGCCAGCCGGGCTGAACATCACCACATCCGGGCACACTGAGAGGGCATGCGTGAACGCACTCTTACCTCGCCAGGCTCAGGCGGAGCTCACGATGACAGCCATTAAGACATACGGACAAGAGAAGTTTGCAGGTGTGCAGTTTGAATTCAAGCTGGGCGCTACGGTTTTTGTTTTGGCGTTAGTGATTCCACATCTTCCCTTGTAAAATAAATGATTACTCTGTTTTCAAATGGAGACTTTGAATTGGCCAACCTTGTTCGGGTGAAAATTTCTGCCCTGGGAACCTACGTCCCTCCTCGCCTGCTGACAAATTTCGATCTGGAAAAGATGGTGGAAACATCGAATGACTGGATCATGGAGCGAACGGGCATCCGGCAGCGGCACATTGTGGATAAAGGCATGGCCACCTCCGATCTGGCGGTTGAGGCAGCCCAGAATGCGCTCAAGGAACGCGGTATCCCGGCCACAGATATTCAGGCCATTTTTGTGGGGACGGTCACTCCAGACATGTTTTTTCCCGCCACGGCGTGCCTGGTGCAAGACAAAATCGGCGCTAAAGGCGCATGGGGATATGACATTTCGGCGGCATGCTCCGGCTTTGTTTATTCGCTGCAGACGGCGGTGAAGTTTGTGGAGTCCGGCGCGCACCAGCGCGTGCTGGCCATCGGCGCTGACGTGATGACTTCCATCATCAACTATGAAGACCGCGCTACCTGCGTGATCTTTGGCGATGGCGCGGGCGCGGTGGTGGTGGAGCCGGCCACGGACGACAACTACATGATCGATTTCCTCCATGAAATTGACGGCTCCGGCGCATGCTCCCTCTATATGCCGGGAGGCGGCAGCCGCAACCCTTCCAGCCATGAAACCGTTGATAAAAAGATGCATTACGTTCATCAGGATGGGCAGGCGGTCTTTAAATACGCGGTCAGGAAAATGGCGGAAGCATCGGAGAGCATACTCAAGCGAAATGGGTTCAGCGGCAAAGACGTGGACCTGTTTGTGCCCCATCAGGCGAACCGGCGCATCATCATGTCTGCTGCGGACCGCCTGGGCCTGCCGGAAGACCGCATCATCATCAACATTGATGAGTTCGGCAACACCACCGCCGGCACCATCCCCCTGGCCATGGAGTCAGCCCGCCACCAGGGACGCCTCAAAAAAGGCGATCTGGTGCTGATCGCTTCTGTAGGCGCAGGTTTTACCGTGGGCGCAACGCTGTTCCGGTGGGCGTGTTAGTTTTTAAATCCCGAATGCCGCGAAGCGGCAGAGGGAACCCTATGAGCTACATACTTACCACGGCAACACAACAGACATTTTTCAACGCAAAAAGGCTTTCAGGGTAAACCTTAAA
>DAHUXF010000320.1 GCA_027307295.1 Acidobacteriaceae bacterium | reverse complement strand
CGGGATGCGTGGTTGATAGCTTGTTAAAGCCGTGTGAGGTAAGAGTTAAGATGCTCTCTGAACTAGACGATAATATATCCCTGTCATCATCAGCGGAGCCGGAGCGTATGCGACGGCGTAGTCGAAGTTGAGCGTTCTGTGGACGTTTGAGTCTGCAGGCGAAATCCCGAGCGAAGTCGAGGGAGCCGTGACACCCCGAATGTGCTGGAAGTGACCATGCCGCGTCAGGGAGTTCTACCCAAGAGCCTGGTTTCGTGGCAACAAAAATCTGTTGTCTCGTGGGAAACGCCTTGTCGCTGCATGTTTTGCCGCAAGCATTGTCGGGGTCCTTCGACTTGCTCTCGCATTGTGTTGCTCGGCTCGCGCGGCGCTCAGGAAGACAAGGTTGCGTTGACTAAGCGCAACCTGGGCGTGGAGATAGCAATGCAGTCACTCCGCTGCCATAAATTCGATAGCCGACCGTATATTCATCGGACGTGACAGCAAACAAAAATAAAACTGCGGAATGCAGCCAGATTTATTTTTTCAGATACGAGTCCACCCATCCATTCACCGTCTTGTACCAGAGCTGGCTGTTTTGCGGTTTCAGCACCCAGTGGCCTTCGTCGGGGAAGATCAGCAGTTCCGATGGCACACCTTGCCGTTGCAGCGTGGTAAAGAGCTGGAAGCCCTCGGAGACATCGAGCCGATAGTCCAGTTGACCGTGCACAACCAGCGTGGGAGTTTTGAACTGGCTGGCAAAAAGGTGTGGCGACCACTTGCGGTAGCCTTCACGGTTGGTCCACGGCTGATCGCCGAACTCCCATTCGGCGAACCATAGTTCTTCTGTGGTGCCGTAGGCAGATTCGGTATTAAACATGCCGTCATGCGATACCAGGCACTTGAAGCGACTGGTGTGGCCCAGGACCCAATCGATCATGTAGCCGCCATAGCTGGCGCCCAGCGCGCATTCGCGGCCTTTGTCAATGAAAGAGAAGGTCTTCTCCGCATAGTCCAGTCCGTTCATCAGGTCAATGAAAGGCTTGCCGCCCCAGTCTTTATTCACGCCGTCTACAAAATCCTGGCCGTATCCGGTGCTGCCGCGCGGATTGACCATGATGACTACATAACCATCGGCGGCGAACAGCTCGGCGTTCCAGCGGTACGACCATTCGTCGCCCCACTGGCCTTGAGGTCCGCCGTGGATCAGGAACTTCACTGGATATTTTTTTGTGTTGTCAAAGGTGGGCGGCTTGAGGAGAAAGCCCTGCACCTTAGCGCCGCCTGCTCCGCTGAACCAGAAGGATTCCACCGGCGGCATTGCGATATTCGCCAGCACAGCGTCATTCATGTGGCTGAGTGGTACGGCCTGTTTACTGCCAACCGCCAGCTTATAGACTTCTGACGGAGCGCGCGCGGAGAGCTGCGTGAAGACCAGCGTTTTACCATCCGGCGTGACGCTGACTTCATCATTCACTCCGCCTGTTACTTCCTGAATGGCTTTACTGCCAGAAGCCGGGCCTTTGGCCGGACCGGACATTGCTGCATGCAGATCAAGCTGATAAATCGGCGCTCCACCGTGATGCTCAGAGGTGAAATAGATCGAGTTTGAATCCGGGGCCCACGCATACGATTCCACCCACTGGTCAAAGTTTTCCGTCAGATTATGGATCTCGGCGGTCCTGCGGTCATAGACCACCAGGCGAAAGCGGTCACTCTCATATCCCGCGCGCTTTTGCATGCGCCAGGCCAGCCATTTTCCATCGGGTGAATAGACCGGCGTGGAATCGCCGCCCGGACTGGTGCTCAGCTTCCTGGGCTCGCCGCCGGTGATGGGCACAACAAAAATATCGTTGTTTGTGCTGATGGCCTCAACGGCGTCCCAATTGCTGGTGAACGCCACTTCTTTTCCGTCCGGAGAAACCGCATAGAAGTCCTGTCCGCCGAGGTTAAAGGGCGGAACATCGTGATCGCCCGGTGTAAGGTCCTTGGCCGCGCCGCCATCGGCGGACACAACAAAAAGGTGGCTGCGTTTCTTGGCTGAATAATGGTTCCAGTGCCGGTACAGCAGTTTCTCAAATACCTGCGCCTTGACTTTGGATTTTGCCTGGGCTTCATCGCTGGCTTTGTTGCACGCATCATCGGCGCAGTTGGGATCAACCTCAGAGACAAAGACAATGTTTTTGCCATCGGGAGACCAGATTGCCCCATCGGCTTCCGTGGAGATGCTGGTAATGCGCTTCGGCGCACCGCTCGGCGTGCCTGTGCCCGCGTCAAAGCCGCTTACCCACACCTGGGAGCTGCCTTCTGATGCGCTGATAAACAGATAGCTTTTTCCATCGGGAGACCAGCGGCCTCCAGTCTCGCCCGCAGCGGTTACAGGGAGTTGATGCGCTTCTCCGCCGGCTACCGGGATGACGTAAAGGTGGGTTGTCTTCTTGTTGGAAGCAAGGTCCACATCCATGGCGGAAAACAGGACCCATTTGCCATCAGGAGAAATCATCGGGCTGCCCACGCGCTTGAGCGCCATCATATCTTCAAAGGTGAACGCCTTTTTAGTGACGGCCTGGTTAGCAACGGGTTGGGCGGAAATCTGCCCAAACGAGCTGCTGATGAGTAAAATAGCAGTGAACAAGCGAAGCACAAGCGTGGATTGGCGCATTCGGGTCTCCCCCTCGGAAGGTCACGTCAGTTTAATTTTTTTTCAGGCCGGAGGCCAGTATGAGCTTAGGATTTTCCGATAGACGGCGCTGGCCTGCGGTGTTTCGCCTTCGCAATATCATAAAAAGCGTCATAAAAGGACTCTGCATGAATTCTTTCAAGTCCGTCGGATGGATGGCCCTGGCATTGGGTCTTCTGCTGGCCCCCGCAGCATTGCTGGCCGATACCAACTGTGAAGAAGGCAATGGTCCGCTGAATCCGGCCCAGCCCACAGGCATAACACAGCAGGAAATCATACAGAAGTTTGCCGCGCGCGAAGAACTCTTCCGCCTGCAACGCAATAATTACTCTTTCACGCAGGATATTACCGTCCAGGAACTTGATGGCAATACCGTAACCGGCGAGTTTCGCCTGGTGCAGGACATTGGCTATGACGATAAAGGGCAGCGTTTTGAAAACGTGACCTTTGCTCCGCAGAACTCATTGCGCCAGCTGGGCCTGGGCCGCGAAGATTATGAGGACTTCCGCAACAAGATGGAATTCATCATGACCACCTCTGACGTTCCGCACTACAACCTGCTCTATGTTGGCCAGCAGCATGTGGATGAAATTGATACCTTTGTTTTCGATACCGCTCCCAAGACCATCGAAAAAGGCCAGCGCTATTTCCAGGGACGCATCTGGGTGGACAGCCGTGACTTCCAGATTGTGAAGAGCTGCGGCAAGACCGTGCCGGAGACAGTCCAGACAAAAAAGAAAAAGAACGTACAGGAGAACCTTACGCCAAAATTTGTGACCTATCGCGAGCAGATTGACGGGCAGTACTGGTTTCCAACCTACATTCGCGCCGAAGATACGCTGCACTTCCGCACCGGCGATGTACATATGCGCGAAATCATCAAGCTCACCAATTACAAGCGCTTTGGCTCCAGGACAAAGATCATTTTTAAGGGCGAAGTCCCGGACGATCCCAAAACGCCAGAGAAGAAACCTTAAAAATTCCCAATTCCCAAAGACCACTTAATCCCAAAGGGCCATTCGCTAGCGGGCCCTTTTTTGTTTTGATTTGTGAAGCAGCCGCTGCGCAGGCTGCTGTGCCTACCCTGGGTTGCATCTAAGTCCTATAAAAGCAGAGGGAAGACTCTATGAAGCACCAAGCTCTGACGTTGCGCGTGTGCCTACCCTTGTTTGCCTTGCTCGCGCCATTCATGGCCATAGGGCAGACAAATTGCGAAGCGGGAGATGGGCCGTTGAATACAGCCCAGCCGCAGAACATCAGCGTGCAGGAGATGATCCAGAAGTTTGCCGGTAAAGAAGCAATTTTTAAAGACGCGCGCAACCATTACGCTTATACCCAGGAAGTGATTGTGCAGACGCTTGACGGCAACACCGTGGATGGCGAGTTCCGCGAGACCACGGACATTTTGTATG
>DAHUXF010000031.1 GCA_027307295.1 Acidobacteriaceae bacterium | reverse complement strand
ATCCGGCGTGGAATGAGTCGCAGATGCCCACCGATAAACCGATCATCAAGACGTTTGCCAATCCTGAGATGATGATCCCGGTGCAATGCAACCAGCATCCATGGATGCGGGCTTACGTGAATGTCATGAGCCATCCGTACTTTGCGGTGACGGGACCAGACGGAAAATTTGAGATCAAAAATCTGCCTCCTGGCGAGTACACGCTGGCCGCCGTGCAGGAAAAATTGGGCGAGCAAACAATAAAAGTAAAAGTTGGAGCGAAAGAGACAGCGAAGGCGGGATTTACTTTTGCGGCGGGACAATAGCGCAACCGTCCACTTGAGGCAGGAGTAAAATCAGTCCCATGAAGGCATTCCACAGCGGACGGGAAGCCAAAGAATTCCTCGTTTCTCAGATTGTCGAGGAAGCGCAGCGGGAGAACATCCCGCTCTCCGAAGTCGAGCGCAAAATGCTGTACTTCACGGAAAGTGGATGGACGCTTCCTGACATCGTGAAAGTTAACGAGGATTTTAATCGTGAGTACGACCAAGACGAATATGAGCACAAAATTGCGAAATTAGTTGCGAGGGCGGATAAGCGCATTCGCAACGGTGTCCGTGACGATTATGACAAATGGTGGGCGGCAATCCGTTTTCTTCAACGAGAAGACCACTACATTTTGGTCATGATCGGGCTGGCGAGCATACGGCCTCGCGGTGATCAATTAAGGCTATTTGCAACTGGGCTTGCAATTGCGATCGTGATCCTCATGGCGAACCTATTGAGATGTTAAAATATCCAGTACGCCCAGGGAGCAGTTCTGAACACTTCGCTTTATAAACCTGCCCAACATTGGTTCGCGGTGTTTGTTGCAGTGTGCGCTTTTTTCCTGATCGTTGCCGGAGGACTGGTCACCAGCAACAATGCTGGTTTGGCCGTGCCGGACTGGCCGACGAGTTTTGGTTCGCTGGTCAGGATGCCACGCATGATCGGCGGCGTAAAGTTTGAGCACGGGCATCGCATGATCGCGGAATTTGTGGGGTTGCTGACGATCATGATCGCGGCCTGGACATGGCTGGCAGACCAGCGCCGCTGGATGCGCATTCTGACAGCGGGCGCGGTTCTGGGCGTGATCGCGCAGGGAGTGATTGGCGGAATCGGCGTGCGGGAGCTTCTGCCGCCCTGGGTTTCCACCATGCATGCCACATTTGGGCAGACGATGTTTTGCACACTGGCGGCCATCGCGGTCTTTACCAGCCGCAGCTGGATGGATGAGCCGGAAGAAAAAATGGACCGCAAAGATGCCGCTCCCCTGCTGCGCCATTGCTGGATGCTGATCTGGTTCTTATATCTTCAGCTCATCCTGGGAGCAGCTTTCCGCCATGTGTGGACAAAGTGGGGCCCGTTTTGATCGAACCACTGGCCTGTCCATAAGATCGTACATATGCTGCTGTACCCGCACATCCTGAATGCCTTATTGGTGGCCGGGCTGGTGGTGTATGTGAGCCTGCGCGCGCTGCCCCGGCATGGAAACATCCCACCTCTGCGCCGTCCCGCGCTGTGGCTGTTGCTGGCGCTGATTGCACAACTCCTGCTGGGAGTAAGTGCGTATGTGGTGCGCGTGGTGCAAGGGATCAATGAAAGCCAGCCTACTTCCTCGCTGGTGGCAGTGACAGTGGCGCACCTGGCGGTGGGCGCGCTGATTCTGGCTTTGGCCATGATTCTGACGATCCAGGGTTACCGGCACACCGGCGATCCGGCAACCGTGATTTCTCCTCGTCGCCGGCGTGAGGTAGCAACCGCATGAGCAGCACCGCGCAACCGATCATCACGCCCAAAAAAGAGGCCTCCGCGGCCCCGGTGGCGCTCACAAAAAATTCACTCCTGGGCGATTATTTTCAGCTCTTCAAAATCCGCGTGACGTCGCTGGTGGTGGTGACCGCCTGGGCCGGGTTTTATATGGGCGCGGCCAAAAGCGGCATATCCTCTTTGAGTTGGACGTTGTTGAATGCCCTGTTAGGAATCGGCGTGACGTGCGCTGGCTCATCGGCCCTGAATGAAGTTCTGGAGCGTAAGATTGATGCCCTGATGCGGCGCACACGGAACCGGCCTCTGCCTGCGGGACGGATGAGTGTAGCCGCAGGATTGACGGCGGGCATTCTGGCGATTGTTTGCGGCCCTGCATATCTCATGTGGACCACCAATGTTTTGACAGGCGTGCTGGCCCTGGCCACTGCGGTCACTTACCTTGCGTTGTATACGCCATTGAAGCGTATTTCGCCTATCTCAACTTTTGTTGGCGCTTTTCCTGGCGCCATGCCTCCACTGCTGGGCTGGACAGCCATTCGCGGCCATATGGAAATTGAAGCAGTCTTTCTTTTCCTGATCGTCTTTTTCTGGCAGTTTCCGCACTTTCAGGCGATTGCGTGGATGTATCGTGATGATTATGAAGCCGCTGGAATCAAGATGCTTCCTGTGGTGGATAAAGCAGGACACAGCGTGATCCGCCAGATGCTGACCTATTGTTCCACGCTGATCTCAGTAAGCCTGGTGCCTGCTGTGTTGCGCATGACCGGGCGGCTCTATCTGGCCGCAGCGCTGGTGCTGGGCGTGGGTTTTCTGTGGTTTGTGTGGCGTCTGGCGCGCACCAAGCTGCCCACAACGTCTCCGGAATCCAAAATATTTGCCCGGCAACTGCTGCAAGCCAGCGTAATCTATCTTCCACTTCTCTTTGCGATGATGATGTTGAACGTGGTACGGCCTTAAAACAATGGCAACTGCCCTGCAAGAACGCTCTCCAATCTCTTCCGGACGCACAGATACTGCGGTCATCCGGGTTGAAAACATACGGCACAGCTATGGCAAGCGTGAAGCGCTGCGCGGCGTGTCCTTTGCTGTGGGCGCAGGCGAAATCTTTGGCCTGCTGGGCCCGAATGGAAGCGGCAAGACTTCCTTGTTCAGGATTCTTTCCACGCTGATGCTGCCCACCAGCGGACGCGCTCTGGTTTCAGGATTTGACGCGGCACAACAGCCAGACGAAGTGCGCAGCAGAATCGGCGTTGTCTTTCAATCGCAGAGCGTTGACATCAAGCTGACCGCGGCGGAAAACCTGTGGCACCAGGGGCATCTCTATGGGCTGCGCGGCGCGGCTTTGAAATCCCGCATTGCGGAAATGCTGGAACGCGTTGCCCTGGCCGACCGCGCAAAAGACCGCGTGGAAACGTTTTCCGGCGGAATGCAGCGGCGTGTAGAACTGGCGAAAGGCCTGATGCACCGGCCCAGCGTGCTGCTGCTGGATGAACCGACCACCGGCCTGGATCCGGGCGCGCGTCGCGACCTGTGGATGTACCTGAATGAACTGCGCGCGCAGGAGCAGGTCTCCATCATCGCAACCACCCACCTGATGGAAGAAGCGGAACGTTGTGACCGTCTGGCAATCCTGAATCTGGGAGAGGTTGTGGGCCTGGGAACGCCCGCTGAGTTGCGCGCTGAGATTGGCGGCGATGTCGTAATATTGGAAGCGGCAGAGCCGGAATCACTGTCCGCGCGCATCAAGGAAAAATTCAGCGTTCCAACTTCAATGCTTGAGGGTAAAATCCGCCTGGAAATCAGCGATGGCCTGAAGTTCGTCACCACCGTGGCGGAAGCATTTCCGGGAAAGATACTCTCGGTTTCCATCAGCCGGCCAACCCTGGATGATGTGTTCATCGGCAGGACCGGACATCGCTTCTGGACCGAACCCGCCGAAGCAGCAAAGGAATAACATGGCCCAGGCAGCAATCAGCACCGCCAGTCTCAAGCGCATCAGGGTTAATCCCCTGTTGCCGGCATTCACCTTGTGGTGGCGTGAAATCGTGCGCTTCTACCGCCAGCCGGCCCGAGTTGTGGGCGTAATCGTCTCGCCCTTGCTTTTCTGGGTGGTCATCGGCGCGGGCTTTGGGACTTCAGTGCAAAAGGGCGCGACCGGCACGGGCAATTTCCTGAATTATTTCTTTCCCGGCGCGCTCATGATGATTGTGCTGTTCACCTCCATCTTCACCATGATGTCGGTGATCGAAGACCGCAATGAGGGCTTTCTTCTTTCCGTAATGGTGGCCCCGGTGCATCGGTCCGGTATTGTCCTGGGCAAGGTGCTGGGTGGGACCACGCTCTCCGCCATCCAGGGACTGTTGTTTCTTGTCTTTGCTCCGTTTATTGGATTGAAGTTCGGGTTGGAACAGTTCTTTGTGGTGGCGCTGGTCACATTCCTGACGGCATTCGCATTGACCGCGTTGGGATTTGTGATCGCATGGAGAATGGAGTCATCGCAGGGGTTCCACGCCATCATCAATCTGTTTTTGCTTCCGTTATGGATGCTCTCCGGCGCTTTATTCCCGATCAGCCGCGCTTCGGGCTGGATCCAATGGCTGATGCGCGTTAACCCGTTTACCTACGGCATGGATGCATTCCGGCAAACGTTGTTCCCAGAAGCGCCAGCTGGAACCCTGGGAGTGTGGCCTTCCATCGCGGTGCTGGGGGCATTTGCTGCAATCGTTTTCATGGCCGGATTTGTGGCCGCCAACCAAAGAAGGACGATTCCATCAGCGTAGACGGCGTTGTGATCTATATAATGCGGTATCGGATTTACGGAGCACAGCCCTGGCCGCAATCACTCTGCTGCCAAAAAGATGTAAGCCGGAAAACGAACTGGTATCGTTGAAGCAAAATCTTGTAAAGGAAAAATTCTCCCATGGCAAAGAGCGTAAATAAAGTCATTCTGGTAGGGAACCTGGGAAAAGACCCGGAAGTTAAATTCACGCCAAGTGGGACCCCCGTCGCCAAATTCTCCCTGGCTACGAACGAACGATACAAAGACAAGAGCGGTGAATGGCAGGACCGTACGGAGTGGCACAATATTGTTGCCTGGCAGCGGCTGGCGGAAATCATCGGCGAGTATGTAAAAAAAGGCTCGAAGGTCTACATTGAGGGCCGGCTACAAACCTCCAGCTGGGAAGACAAACAGAGTGGCGAGAAGAAGTACCGTACCGAGATTGTAGCCAGTGATCTGGTACTGCTGGGTGGACGTGGAGAAGGTGGTGGCGATTTTGAGGGACGGTCCTCACGGGGAGCAAACTCGTCCTTTGACCAGCGCTCTCCGCAAACTGAGGAGCACGCACAGGCTGAGATCACCGATGAGGACATACCCTTCTGAGACTTAATCATCAAGGGTCATTTCCCAGCCAAATTGCGATATTTTAAAGATTCTGCTGGATCGCCTATTGGGAGGTCCAGAACGTCCCTTCACACGATTCCCCATTTCTAGGCTCGAAAGGCCTTATATCCCCTCTTTGTTGAATGAAACAGAAAAAGGTTGAATGAAACAGAAAAAGCCAGAAGCTTCTGTCAATCTTTGCCGCATTTAAATCAACTGCCATTCTTTGTTAGAGATCGATGACATATTTTGTCATTTTTCGTTGTTGGACTTATACTTTTTCCATACAGGGACGCTTCCAAGCTCATCAGTGAAACGTTATATGCATCATTTTCAATAACTTATGATTAACATGGAATCCAACCATGAAATGGCGCGCTAACTGCAATTAAGAAGCCCGACATAAGTTCCTGATGGAATGGAACTCCTGAGGAGAGAGATTCAATGCGCAAACAAAAAGGTTTTTCACTGATTGAGCTGCTGATCGTAGTAGCTATTATTCTTATTATCGCGGCCATCGCGATTCCTAACCTGCTCCGGTCGAAAATGTCGGCCAATGATTCCGCCGCAGCCGCGAGCATCCGTACGATCAACACCTCTGAAGTCACATTCTCGACCAACTTCCCGACGCTGGGATATGCCAACACTCTGGCCCTGCTGGGTCCGAGCACAAAGTGCGACGGCACCGGCGCATGCTTGATTGACAACGTTCTGTCTGCCGGCAAGAAAAGCGGCTATGCCTACTTTATGACTAGCACCTCAACCACAACGCCGATCGGCGATTACACCGTGAGCGCTGGCCCCATTACCTGGAACAGCACCGGTTCAGCCAACTTCTGCTCCAATGCTGACGCAGTGATCCGCTCCACCAAGACCCTGGGAACCGCCACTGCTTCCATTGCAGCTGCTGAGACCGGCACAAACTGCAACGATGCAACGAAATATCTACCGATCCAGTAACGTTTTTTCGGCAAGTACCTGGGGGAGGGTATAAGCCAGAAAAAGGGGCATGGCGAAAGCTATGTCCCTTCTCTTTTTTTAAAGCAGATGCTTCAGAGTTTTTGACAAATTATTGGATGACAAATGCTCATCGAATGACAATTCCTGTCACTTCTTGGCTGCCAGGACTTCCCCAGATCATTGACCGTTATTGATCTATACAGTTGATAATAAACATTTTATTTGATATCACCCCTTAAGAAAAAGCTGGCCTTGGATTGGCCACTCAGGTGCATTCTTCTCAAGCAGGTCCCCCACCCACTTATCATCCCCGACGGCCTTATTTGTCGGGAAACGGAGATTGGTAATCGCATGAAAAATAAAGGGTTTTCTCTAATAGAACTTTTGATCGTTGTGGCAATCATCCTGATTATTGCCGCGATTGCAATTCCCAATCTGCTTCGTTCGAAGCAATCCGCCAATGAGGCAGCTGCTGTTTCAGTATTGCGCAACGTTCACAACTCACAGGCTGTTTACATAGTGCAATTTACCAGCGGTGTTGGTTATGCCGATTCCCTGGTCAAGCTGGGGCCCGGGACCCCCTGTGATAAGACGCATGCCTGTCTCTCAGATGTACTGATCGGGTGCGCAACTCAGCCGTGTTTGAAGAGCGGATACCAGTTTTATTTGACCTCTACGTCAACATCAGAGCCTTTTGGCGACTACAGCTCCACAGCAACGCCTATCAGCTGGCAAAACAGCGGGTCCAAGAATTATTGCAGTGCAGATGATGGGACGATTCGTTATCAGGCATCTGCAAGCTCGAGCTTAAGCGCACCGACTGACCATGCCACCTGTCTGGACGCAACGAAATACAATCCGCTGGGCGGTTAAGTGATAGCGCTGATTGCATGGAACACGTTGTAACCCTAGAATGGGACATATAGTGCTTACAATGACATGCATGCAATAGAGATTCAGGGTCTGTCCAAGGACTATCGTGTAGGCTTCTGGAAAAAAAAACTTCAGCCTGCGCTCAAATCGCTTGATCTAACCGTAGCGTCCGGTGAAGCATTTGGCTTTCTTGGACCGAATGGAGCAGGCAAGACCACAACTCTTAAGCTGTTGATGGGGATCATTTTCCCCAGCTCCGGCACCGCCAGTATTCTTGGCCAGCATTATCTCGATCCTGCTATAAAAAAGAAAATTGGCTTTTTGCCGGAACAGCCCTATTTTTACGACTATCTGAGCGCTCCGGAACTGCTGGGCTATTACGCGCAGCTTTCCGGCATGCCTGCTCAAGAGCGGCGGAGCCAGCGCATCCATGCGGTGCTGGAGCGCGTGGGCCTGGGTGATACAGGGAATAAGCAGCTGCGTAAGTTCTCTAAAGGCATGCTGCAACGCGTGGGAATAGCGCAGGCCATCATTCATGATCCTGAGGTGGTTGTTCTGGATGAACCCATGTCCGGACGTGATCCCCTGGGACGGCATGAAGTCCGGGAATTGATGCAAAGCCTGAAAGATGAGGGCAAGACGATCTTTTTCTCAACCCACATCTTGTCTGACGCTGAGGCGCTTTGCGACCGTGTGGGAGTCATCCACAAGGGCGAGTTGCGGGGCGGGGGGGTAGTGAACGATCTCCGTTCCAACGTCGCCGGTAAGAGCGAAGTGATCTTTGAAGGCGCGCATGGCGTCGCTAAAGTAGCGGATCTTCTCTCAGAGTCCCACGTCACGGGAGGAACGGTACGGGCAATCGTACGGAGCAGCGATCTTGATCTTCTGCTGGAAAAACTGCGCCAACAGCGCGTGCGGCTGATTGCTGTGACTCCTTTGCAAGGTACGCTGGAAGATTATTTCCTGTCCAAAACATCAGAGAAGACTGAAAGCGAGGCGGTGCATCCATGACTTCCCGTCTCTCTGCCATCACGCTCAATACTTTTCGCGAAGCCGTGCGTGACCGCGTGCTTTACAACCTGGTTCTGTTCGTCCTGCTGCTGGTGGCGTGTGCGCCGTTGTTCGGTCAGATCTCAATAGGGCTGGAACGGCTGATTCTGGTCAACGTGGGATTGAGCTCCATGTCATTGTTCGGCGTCATCATCGCCATCTTTGTCGGCATTGGGTTGGTCTCAAAGGAAATTGAGAAGAAGACGCTGTACACGATTCTTGCGCGGCCGGTGCGGCGCTGGGAATTTATTGTCGGTAAATATTTTGGCCTGCTGCTAACCCTGATCGTGAATACCGGGCTGATGACCGTGGGATTTTATATAGCCCTGATCATCACCGCGCATCAACTAACGCGGGCGGACGCCCTTCTTCTGGTGGCGATCTACTTCATTGTCCTGCAGTTTATGGTCATGGTGGCGCTAACACTGCTGTTCTCGTCCTTTTCCACACCCATTTTTTCAGCCATCTTTGCTTTTGCCTTGTTTGTGATCGGTACGTTTGCTGAAGACCTGAAGAACTTTGCCGCTCTCGCCCATGGGGCTACAAAATGGCTGGCTTCGGCAGCGGCCTATCTGGTCCCTAACCTGGCATCGCTGAATGTGATTTCGCAGATAGCGCATGAACATGGTGTGAGCGGCAGCCTGGTGCTGATGAATACTATCTATGCGGTGTTCTATTCCGCCGCGGCCACCGCCGCAGCGGTGCTCATTTTTGAGCGGCGAAACCTGAAATGAAGTCGCAACGCAGAGTAACGGCAGTCGCGCTGGTTTTGCTGGTGGTCCTGTTCGCGGGCTCCGTGGCCAGCCGGCGACAGGTGGACCGGCTTCGTGGAACGGAGTCCACGTTAGAAGACGTTCTGTACCTGTCCTCCGGAAAGACGGTCAAGCGGTTTAGCCTGGGCTATTCGAGCCTGCTGGCGGATATTTACTGGACCCGCGCGGTGCAATATTTCGGTTCCCGGCACATGCAGCACTCCTACCGGTATGATCTGCTGTATCCCTTGCTGGACATCACAACGGACCTGGACCCTAATTTGATTGTGGCTTACGAAACCGGCTCAATCTTTCTGAGCCAGAAGGGGCCGGAGGGCGCAGGGCAACCGGACAAAGCTGCTGCCCTGGTGGAAAAAGGAATCCGTGCCAATCCTGAATATTGGCGGCTATATTTCTCGCTGGGATTCATCCACTACATGGACCGGCACGATTACAAAGCCGCGCATGACGCTTTTCTAAAAGGCTCTGAAGTGCCGGGTGCGCTTTCCTGGATGAAGGTAATGGCGGCACGCATGTCAGAGAAAGCCGACGATCCTGAAACTGCGGCTTACCTGTGGAAGACTATTTATGAAACCGTTACGGACAAAGACGTGCGCGGCACAGCTTTGCTGCATTTGACTTCCCTGCATGCTGAGGCGGACATCGCGGGGCTGGAGCAGCGTACGCGGCTTTACCGGCAGGAATTCGGGGCATTCCCTTCCTCCTGGTCGGACATGATGCGGGCCGGCATCTTACAAACGATTCCACTGGATCCCAACGGCGATGCCTATAAATTATCTCCTGATGGCTCTGTCCATGTACAAGACCCGGCCAAGTTCCGTTTTCTGATTAACAGCCAGTAAGCACAGCAAGACTGACCTGCATCTCGCTATTTAGAATCTAATCTCTTAGATACCATGAAAGTACTCTTGCAAACTCAATGGATGGTTCTTGTCCTCTTTGGCTCCTGCGCGTTCGCGCAGTCTCAGACTGCGGTAGACACTGCGCGCGGCGTGGACGACCATTACAACCACTTGAAAAGCTTTAAATCGGCATTCACGGAGATATACCAGGGGCCCGGTGTCTCCAAAACAGAGAGCGGCACATTGTGGCTCAAGAAGCCGGGCCGTATGCGCTGGGAATATCACGTGCCACGGGAAAAGCTTTTTTTGATCGACTCCCAAACAGCCTATTTTTATGTAACGGGAGAACCGCAGGCCAGAAAAACAGCGGTAAAGAACCTGGACGATCTGCGCTCCCCTCTGCGTTATCTGTTGGGCAAAACCAAGCTGGAGAAGGAGTTTGAAGGCCTGTCTCTGGCGCCGGACATAACTCCGATTCAGCCGGGAGATGTGGTTTTGCGCGGAATACCAAAGATGCTGAAAGACCGAGTCTCTTCCGTTGTGCTGGAAATTTCGTCTTCGCACCAGATCCTTCGCATTCTGATTCAGGGCGTGGACGGAGCCACCACAGATTTCCGCTTTGCCCAGATTGAAGAAAACGTGCCTGTTCAGGATGGCCTTTTTCGCTTCGTTCCACCCCCCGGTGTGCTGACATTTGAAGACAACCAGGTAGCGCAGTGATGACCCTCTGAGTTATGAGGTGGCGAAAGAATTCGTAAAATTAACCTGTAAAAGCGCGCAATAATAGGCCGCTTCCTTCATTCTTCCAAGGCAGGGCCGTATCAGCCCTGAAATGCTAGACTTATAGAAGGGATGGCTTCCCCTTAGACATTCTTGTTATGGCTGAATTCCTGATCAAAATGGCGGATGAGCGCGGTCACGTGCTCCAGCAGGTGGAAAACGGCGTCTCGGCGCAGGAGATCCGGGAGCGCTTCGCCCAGCAGGGCTTTCTGGTATATACGGTTAAAAGCCGTTCCGGGCTGCTTCCTTTCGGGCGGCGGGGCCTCCGCAAGAAGGTGCTTAAACCCGAACAGTTTGTCATCTTTAATCAGCAATTTTTGACCCTGATTAAAGCCGGTCTGCCCATTCTGAAATCATTAAGCATCCTGAGCAAGCGGCAAAAGAACCCCGGCTTTAAAGCCATGCTTGAAAATATTCAGGAACGGGTCAAAAGCGGAGAACTGCTCTCAGAAGCATTTGAAGCGCAGGGTACGGTAACAAAAATTTATACCACCACCCTGCTGGCAGGCGAGCGCAGCGGCAACCTGGAAGAAGTGCTGGGACGCTACATTGCGTTTCAACGCATCTCGGTATCGTTTCGCAAGAAGCTGATTTCATCCCTGTGGTATCCGGGACTTCTGATTACCGCGTTGACCGTGATGCTTACCTTTTTGATGACGTATGTGGTGCCGCAGTTTGCGGACCTCTACGGCTCGCTCCATGCTGAATTGCCGGCTGTCACTTTGTTCATGCTCAGCGTGGGCCGGGGCATTCAGAACTACTATTACCTGATTCTGGGCGGCTTGGCTCTGCTGGTACTCGGAACCATGACCTGGGTGCGCTCCGAGAAAGGCTCCAAAGCGCTGGACGCGCTGCGCTACAAACTGCCTCTCTTCGGCGAAATCTGGATGAAATACCAGATTGCCATGTTCTCCAGAACGCTTTCCACTTTGCTCACCGGAGGACTTCCGCTGGTGCCTTCCCTGGAAACAGCCAGCCAGTCCATCAACAGCTACAAGATTTCCAGCAACGTGGAAACAGCGGCCCGGCGCGTCCGTGAAGGGCGTGCGCTTTCCTTTAGCCTGGAAGAAACAGGGTTCTTTCCTGACCTGGCAATTGAAATGGTGGAGGTGGGAGAATCTACGGGCGCACTTCCATCCATGCTGAACTCCGTGGCCGAGTTCTACGAAGAAGACGTGCAAAATTCCCTGGCCACCGCCATGCAGATGATTGAACCAGCCATTTTGATCTTCATGGGCGTTACTGTAGCTTTTGTGCTGCTGTCACTGTATATGCCGATCTTCTCCCTCGGAGCGCGAGTATAGGGGTTAGTTGTTATGAACCAGAAAAATGTGACCATGATGGAAAACAATTTCCCCAGCAACGGGCAGGGAGAAGGCAGCGAACAGCGCGCCCGCGACATGGCGGCCCGCTACCGTTGCGAGTTCATTGATCTGCGCGACTATCATCTGGATGCAGAGCTGTTCAAAACGGTCCCCGTGGACCTGATGTTCCGCTACAACTTTGTTCCCCTGGAACAGAACGACACGGTCCTGCTGATCGCAATTGCCGACCCCAGCAAGCTGATGATGATTGATGAAATCGGCCTGCTGTTGAACCGCCGTATCAAAACCAAGGTAGCAACGCTGGCCCAGATCAGCGACATCCTTAAGAAAACCGAGCAATCGCAGCGCGTTCTGGAAGAGGCCAGCGAAGGCTTTGCGCTTGACCTGGTGCGGGATGATGAAGGCTCCGGCGATGAGAACATCTCCATTGACCGCATCACCGGCACCACCGAAGCCGATGTGAGTCCCATTATCCGCCTGGTGGATACCACCATTTTCACGGCTTTGCAGAAACGGGCCAGTGACATCCATATCGAGACGGAAAGCGACTCCGTGGTTGTAAAGTACCGGATTGACGGTGTGCTGACGCCGGCCATGCAACCCATGGCCAAGGAGCACCACTCCACCATCATCACGCGCATCAAGTTCATGAGCGAGCTTGATATTGCGGAGCGGCGCGTGCCACAGGACGGACGCTTCCGCGTAAAATACAGAGGGCGTCTCATCGACTTTCGCGTGTCCATCATGCCCACCATCCACGGTGAAAATGCCGTGCTGCGCGTGCTGGATAAAGAGTCCATGAGCGAGAAGTTCCGCAACCTGGTGTTGGACGTGGTGGGGTTCGATGAAGAAGACCTGCGCAAGTTCCGCCGCTACATCCTGGAGCCTTACGGCATGGTGCTGGTCACCGGCCCTACCGGCAGCGGCAAGACTACCACACTGTACGCTGCCCTGAATGAAATCAAGACCGACGAAGACAAGATCATCACCATTGAAGACCCGGTGGAATACCAGATCCACGGAATCACGCAGATTCCCGTCAATGAGAAAAAAGGCCTGACCTTTGCCCGCGGGCTGCGCTCCATTCTGCGCCATGACCCGGACAAGATCATGGTGGGCGAAATCCGCGACACGGAAACCGCGCAAATCGCCATTCAGTCCGCACTCACCGGACACCTGGTCTTCACCACGGTCCACGCCAACAACGTGGTTGACGTTCTGGGCAGGTTCCTGAATATGGGAGTGGAGCCGTATAACTTTGTTTCTGCTTTGAACTGCGTGCTGGCGCAGCGCCTGGTGCGCATGATCTGCACTCACTGTAAAGCGCCGGTGCGATATTCTGACCAGGAACTGGATAATTTTGGGCTGGACCCGCAGACGTGGCGCAATGTGACATTCTATGAAGGCCCCGGCTGCATTGAATGCGGCGGCACGGGATACCATGGCCGCACGGCGATCCATGAGTTGCTGGACCTTTCCGACCGTATCCGCGAACTGATCCTGGAAAAACGACCATCGTCAGAGATTCGCAAGGCCGCGCATGAAGAAGGCATGAAATTTCTGCGTGATTCGGCGTTGTCCCGCGTCCGGGCCGGTTTAACTACCATGAAAGAAATCAATAAGGTCACCTTCATCGAGACAACGAGATAAGAATGGCAGGATTGAACCAGAAAATACAGCGCCCGCGGCTGGCATGCGAGATCACGCCTTCCCGCGTAATCGCCGCGCGCGCCGCTGATAAAGCGGCCAAGGTCGATGTTTTTACCCTGCGGCGCTTCAACGATGGGGCCATTGCCCCGGGCCTCAGCGGTCCCAACGTACTGGATGGCGATAGCCTGCGCACAGCTGTAAGCGGCGCGCTCGGCGCTGTTGCCGGCAAATCACGCGATGTAGTCGTCGTGCTGCCGGACATGGTCATCCGCATGATGCTGCTGGACTTTGAAGCGCTGCCCGCCAAGGAGGATGAGATTGCGCCGGTCATTCGGTTCCGGTTGAAGAAATCTCTGCCCTTTGACGTGGACCACGCCGTTCTTTCCTATGACATTGCCCGCTCCAGCAGCGGCGTTCGCGTGGTGGCTGCGGTTTCCCCGCGCGAG
>DAHUXF010000319.1 GCA_027307295.1 Acidobacteriaceae bacterium | reverse complement strand
GGGCGTTGTTGGTGTTTGCGCAGGTTGCGCAGAACTGTGCAATGCCGGAGAAGCTGTCTGCTGGGCCCACAAGACGCTGGCAAGAAAAATAACTGTAAAAAGTTGTGTTCGGAGTCCGTGCATAAGAATTTTCATCTCATCATCAACATACACCGGTCCGGGGAAGAAGTTTCTGAGAAATAAGCAGCTATGCGGCAGATGGCGCTAATGACAATATCTTGGGCAAACTGGCAAAGTCCCGCTTTATGCCACCAGCAGGACTTCCCGTATTTTGCGCCGCAGGGTATCGGCGGAGAAAGGTTTTTGCAGCATCCTGTTTTGCAGGTTGGCCATGCCTTTCTGGTCAATCAGGTCAGCGGCATATCCAGTCATGTAGATGACTTTGAGTCCAGGTTGAAGAGCGCCAAGGTTGGCCGCCAGCTCCAGACCATTGATTCCTCCGGTCATCACAACATCAGTCAGCAGCAGATGGATCTTGCCCTGGTGGCTCCGCGCCATTTGAATTGCATCCTGGCCGTTATCCGCTTCCAGCACAGTGTATCCGGCTTCCTGTAAATGAAAGCTGACGACCTCGCGCAGCAAAGGCTCATCTTCAGCAATCAGGATTGTTTCTTCGCCGCGTTCAGCTTCTGTTTCTTCCAGTTCCGCAACGGCTGGAGGCTTTTCTCCGACCGCTTGCGGCAGATAGATTCTGAATGTGCTGCCCTGGCCAAGCTCGCTCTCCGCGATCACATAGCCGCCACTTTGCTTGACGATGCCGTAGACCGTTGCCAGCCCCAGCCCTGTTCCTTCGCCTAGTTTTTTTGTGGTGAAGAAAGGTTCAAAGACATGGTCCAGCGTCTCCGGCTCAATGCCGCAGCCAGTGTCACTCACGGAAAGCATGACATAAGGTCCCGGAGCGATAGGTGGAGTTCCGGGCTGGGGGTGTTCCACCACTGTTATGTTGCTGGTTGCAATTCTCACTTGTCCGCCGTCCGGCATAGCATCACGTGCATTTACTGCCAGGTTCATTACCACCTGGCTTATTTGCCCCGGATCGGCCTTGATGTAACCCAGTTGGCTGCCTGGGCACACCACAAGTTCAATGTCATCTCCGATAAGACTGTCGAGCATCGCACTGAGTTCGCAGATGACGTCGTTCAGGTCCAGGACCTTAACCATCAGGATCTGATTGCGGCTGAAAGCCAGAAGCTGATGGGTCAAGCTGGCGGAACGGGAAGCAGCCTCCTTGATGTGGCGCACTTTCTGCCATTCTGGTATGGCTGCTGGAAGGGTTTCTTCCAGGCTGTTACAGTGCCCCAGGATTACGCCCAGCATGTTATTAAAGTCATGCGCAATTCCACCGGCCAGCCGTCCCACGGCCTCAATTCGTTGTGACCGGCGGCTGCGTTCTTCCAGAAAAAGACGATCAGTAATGTCCACCAGCGAACCGGCCATGCGGTAGGGTATGCCGTCACCGTTCCAAAGAGCCATGCCGCTGACGTTAAAGCGGCGATATTCGCCGGACTTGGTGCGAAGACGGTAGGTAACATTGTAAGGCGCGCGTTCCTCAAGATGCCGCCGGATGCATTCTTGAATAGGGGCAAGATCATCCGGATGCAGAACATCAAGGAAGGAGGAGATCACGTTGGGAAATTCGTCATCCCGGTAGCCCAGCAGGCCCTTGAAGTGAGGCGAGTAAAAGACCTCATTCGTCAAAATGTTCCAATCCCACAGTCCCGCTTCCGCTCCACGAATGGCAGCCTCATAACGTTCCTTGCTTTCACGCAGCTCCTTCACTGCCTTTCGTTGCTCGGTAACGTCCATGACCATTCCCGTACTCTGAATGGGTTTTCCAGAATCCTGGCTGGTGATCTGGCCGCGATCATAGACACGGCGCACGGCGCCATCCGGACGAATAATCCGGTATTCCATCTCAATAATGCCGTTGCTTGTCCAGGCCCTGAGCTGCATGGCCCGTAAGGCTTCGCGGTCATCCGGGTGGACCAGCGCGAAGAACTCAGCAGAGGAGCCTCCAAAAGACTCACGTGTGACGCCGAAAATCCGGAGCGTTTCATCGTCCCATTCCCGCCGGTCATTGACCATGTCATATTCCCAACTCCCCATTCCGGCGATCCGTGCTGCACTGGCAACAATGGCCTGATGCCTGCGTTCCTGGTCTTTCGCCTGCTCCCGCTGAGTTTCGATCAATTGCTGGTCGCGGGCACGATTGTCGATCAGCCAGGAAATGACGATCATGACCACGCCAGTGCACATCAACTTCATAAAACCGACAAGGTCAATGGCTAACCCCCGGGACGGGAGAAAGTAATATTCCACAATCAGAAGTGAAACAAGACTGGCCAGCATGCCTGCCCGAAAACCGCCGTACCATGCCGCCACACTTGTGGTGACGAAAAAAGGCAGGGCCGTGGCCAGGGAGCTAAATCTGGGGAAGATAAAGTTGATAGCGCTCGCAAGTCCGCATAGGAGCAGCGCAACGCAATAGCGCAACGCTGGAGGCCGGGGTTGCTGAAGCTGAGAGAGCGTACCCACGCGGCCGTGGTTTGTAACCTTCGCTTCCATCACCTTTCTTGCTGGATGTCCCAAGTATTCAAGTCTGGGGAAATCGGGATTTAGGCTAGCACGGATTGAGTACTCTCTGAACGATCTTTAATTCTTATGCGGAAACCCAAAAATTCTCATAGCAGAAACTCAAACGAGGGGAGTCGAGGCCTTAATGCTTCCTAATATTCACGACCCCAGAGCAGCTCAAGTATCATTATGAGCAGTGCTTGAGCTGGAGACGCCTGTCAAATTTGTGAAAGGGGTAGGGCCGCGCATTGCTGAGTGGCTGGAGCAGAAGAACATTTCCACCGTTGAGGACCTGCTCTATTACCTGCCTTTTCGTTATGAGGACCGCCTTAATCCGCGCGGCATAGGCGAGCTGCGCGCGGGCGAAATGGCCACCGTCATTGCCGAGGTGCGCAACTCGGCAATGTTTCGCACGCGCAACGGCATGCCCATCTTTGAAATGGTGGCTGGGCAGGGCCGCTCCACGTTGAAATGCATATGGTTTCACGGGGAGTATCTGCGCGACCGGTTCAAGCCCGGCCAGCTTGTGGCGCTCTACGGAAAAGTGGAAGAAGGCTGGAAGGGCCGCGGGCTCCAGATCAACCAGCCCCAGTTTGAGATTCTGGATGGCGCTGGCGAAGGTGAGCTTGATCTGGAGGACGTAAAAGAATTCGAGTCGCTTGAGGTGGGACGCATTGTTCCAATCTATGAGGCGACCGCCGGCAACAAACTTACCTCGCGCTGGTTCCGCAGGATCATCCACGGCGCATTGCAGAATCTTGGCTCTGATATTCCTGACGGTGTGCCCCCCGCGCTCTGCCGCCGGCTGGATTTGCTTGATCGCCGTACAGCATTTGAGCAGGTTCACTTTCCGTCAGAAGATGAAGCTTTTGCCGCGCTGCAAAGTTTTTCCACGCCTGCGCACCGCAGGCTGATCTTTGAAGAACTCTTCTTTCTGGAAGTGGGCCTGGAACTGAAGCGGCGCAAGATGCGTTCGCGTCCGGGCATCTCCTTTGCGTTGACGGAAAGCGTTCGCCAGGCAATCAAGAAGATACTTCCATTTCATCCCACGGCAGCCCAGAAGCGCGTGCTCAAAGAAATAGCGGAAGATATGCAGCACCCGTCACCCATGCGCCGGCTGTTGCAAGGCGATGTCGGCTCGGGCAAGACGATTGTGGCATTGCAGGCTGCGGTCATCGCCATTGAAAACGGCTATCAGGTGGCTTTTATGGCGCCTACGGAGATTCTGGCCACGCAGCACTATTTGTCCGCGCGGCGGACTCTGGAAGACGCCGGGTATCGCGTGGTCCTGCTGACCGGATCACTGGATGAAGAGCGCAAGCGCAATGCGCGCCGCCACATCGCCCGCGGGGACGCGCATCTTGTGATCGGCACGCATGCGCTGATCCAGGAAGATGTCGGCTTCGAGAAACTTGGACTGGTGATCGTGGACGAGCAGCACCGCTTCGGCGTGGAGCAGCGCGACGCCTTGCGCCAGAAGGGTCACCATCCGCACAT
>DAHUXF010000318.1 GCA_027307295.1 Acidobacteriaceae bacterium | reverse complement strand
ATGCTGCACTATTTATTCGGCGACCAGGGGCGGCTGGCAGACAGCGTTCTTCCGCCGCAGCATTGGGCTTACAACGGAGACGTAGCGCATTATCCGTACGACCCCGCACACGCCAATGCCCTGCTGGATGCAGCGGGATACAAGCGCGGAAGAGACGGCGTCCGCTTCCACCTGACCATGAAGACTTCTACTGAAGAAACAACGCGCCTGCTGGCGGCGGTGCTGCAACAGCAGTTGCGGAGCGCCGGCATTGTGCTTGATATTCGCAGCTTTGAGTTCGCCACATTTTATGCCGACGTGGTGAAAGGATCATTCCAGCTTTATTCGCTGCGCTGGATCGGCGGAAATGAAGACCCTGACATTTTTTACTATGCTTTCCATTCTTCCAGCTTTCCACCCAAGCACGCCAACCGCAGCTATTACGTGAATCCTGAAATGGACCGTCTGATTGAGGCCGGACGCAGCACCGTGGACCAGGGCAAGCGAAAGCAGATTTATGCCCAGATACAGCAAATTCTGGCTCGCGATCTGCCTTACATTGATCTCTGGTATTTTGACAATGTGGTGGTGCACTCCGCACGCGTCCGCAACCTGCGCGTGAATCCCGCAGGCAATTATGACTTTCTGAACGCAGTAAGTTTGGCGCAATAGCGGGCTGCTGCCCGGCGCACAGCGGCCCGGCGGACCAATGGCGCTTTTCTGCGGAATGGTAGTATCAAATACGCAAACATGCAGATACTTTTTATCGGAGACATTTTCGGCAGCCCAGGACGGAAGATCGTACGCGATCACCTGGGCCACGTCGTGGAAACCAACAAGGTCGATCTGGTAATCGCCAATGCTGAAAACGCCGCAGGCGGGTTTGGATTAACACCGGCCATTGCCGACGAACTCTTTGATCTTGGTTGCCATGTGCTGACCACCGGCAATCACATCTGGGACAAGCGGGAGATCGTGGACTATTTCAACTCCGCCAACGGCGACTCGCGCGGGCGGGCAAAAAAAGTGCTGCGTCCGGCAAATTACGCAGAGGGCGTACCTGGGGTGGGGCTCTATGAGGGCGCCACGCCGCAGGGCCAGAGCTTTGCCGTAATCAATCTGCAAGGCCGGGTCTTTATGCGTGACTCAGATGATCCATTCCGCAAGGCTGATGCCCTTTTGCAAACGGTCAAAAGCAAAGTTGTGCTCGTGGATTTCCACGCGGAAGCGACGTCAGAAAAAGTTGCCCTGGGCTGGTACCTGGATGGAAGAGTCACCGCCGTGCTGGGCACGCATACACATATACCCACGGCGGACACGCGCGTTTTGCCGAACGGGACCGCATACCAGACGGACGTGGGCATGACCGGCCCCTATGACAGCGTGATTGGAGTAGAAAAAGACCAGGTCCTGCAGCGCTTCCTCACCGGTCTTCCAGGACGGTTTGAGGCAGCCAAGGGCGATCCACGGTTTTGTGCTGTGCTGATCGGTTGCGATGGCGCAACCGGACGCGCCCATTCCGTACAAAGGCTAATGCTGGGCGAGTAGGAAAATAAAAAGGCAGCCCGCTTCAGGCTGCCCTGTGACTTCCCAGAAAAAAACTATCTCTTTTTAGTCGTGCCCTTTTTGGTGCCTGCGCCTTTCTTGGTTGTGGCCGGTGGTTTGACTGCTGGCAGCTCGCCTTTGGTCATGGTGAAGAGGAATGGATCAGGCGTGTATTCAGAAATTACGCCGATAATATCCACGGTCGCGCCCACGGCTGGCGGCTTGGTCATGGGCTTCTCCATGGCCACCTTCATGTCCGTCTTGTTTGCCGCTTGATTGTCGTCGCTGATGGCCACTTCCAACGAGTTCGCGTCAGGAGCCGCAACTACCTTCACTGGAATTTTCAACTTAGCTTCGCCGTTCTTCTGTTTCGCCTGGATGAACGCCCAGACCTTCTCGGCGGCATCCTTATTCGCCGGGGTCTTATCACGGCAAGAGAGCACCAGTTCATAATCGCTGAATGAAAGCGAACCGGGATCATTCTGCTGGACGGCCTGGGCCGCCAGATCACACGGCGTAGGAGCCAGCGGAATGCTGGCCACAAAATCCGCTGGTGGCGCAGTCTGGCTGCCGGCTGCGGTGATGCGCTGGGCCCAGTCATCGGTATTGCCATGGTACTTCTTGTATTTGGACTGGAAATAAGGAGACCATGCCTGGAAGGCTTGCGGGTTTTGTGCCTGTGCAATGCTCAATGCTTTCGCGCCATACCAGAAGCCCAGCGGGTCCATGGGATTTGCCTGCAGTAAGGCAATGGCCATCTGGTAGTTATTGGCCAGGTCCGCAGGATCGATTTTCAACGCCTGTTCATAATACTTGCGGGCGCCGGCATAGTCCTGTTGCTGCAAAGCGCCAAACGCCGCTGTGCCGGCAAAGATTTCCGCCATCTGGTTGCGCATTTTTTCGAAATCTGCATCCGTGACGCCATCGGGCTTCTTCCAATTGGGCAGTTCCTGCAGGCCTTTTTCTGCGTCTGCACGGGCCTTAGCCCCTGTGTCCTTGTCTTTGATCTGGTTGCGCTCAAGGAAAACTACAATGGCCAGAGCACGCACGTTATTAGGATCAACCTGGAGGATGCTCCGGGAAATCTGCTCCACCTTCTGTTGATTTCCGGCCTGCTGGTACGCGCCCATGGCCTGCTCCAGCGCGTCAATCTTGACAATGCTGTTGGGATACTGGGTCACGAAAGCTTCCATGGCCTGGCCCTTCGCGGCAGGATCGGTGGTATTAAGAGCCGTAATATAAGCGTTGTATTCTGCCGGGTCCTTAATGACCTTTTGGCTGGTGGGAACGTTGCTCTGATCAGTGGCTGCGGGTTGCTGGGCCGGCTGCTGTTGCGATGCACCCTGGGCCAGGGCTGCTGCTGTGGTTAGCGCAAGCACGAATGTGACAAGCACTCTTTTCATTGCGATTTGCTCCTTCAGTCCATCTCTGTCAGATTTATGGGCCCGATGCTTCGCGAACGCAAACCCCTTCGGGCCTTCTTTATTCCCATTAAAGCTAGGCCACGGATTATAAAAGACGAACCCCATATTTGTGCAAGTTCATCTGAAAATGGCAGTTTACTGCTCAGATGCAAAGTTGCTCCTGGTAGTTATCCGCACAGCTGTTGAACTCCGGAGAATTAAAAGAATTGCCAAATGAAAAACAACCACCACATCACAACAGCTCACATTATGAACCTGTCTCTTTATGAAACAGCAACTCTTGCTCCCATTCCAGCAGGCAAGGCGGCGCAAATCAACCAGAGAATCATTTACCCTTGATACGCAGCAGATAGCCAGATCCTGAGGTACTTAGACACCGCTCCAGGCTAAAACGTTTCTCCGGCCCATTCGAAATTGTTCGCGGATCATACTGCGCTGCAAGTGATAAAACTTAAATGATGAGAAATATTCTTAACGACAAGATCGCACTAGTAACTGGCGGCGGACGGGGGATTGGAGCAGCCATTGCCCAAAGACTAGCCTCTCTGGGGGCCAATACCATAGTGTGCGGACGCACCCTGGCACGGCTGCAACATTCGGCAGGGCAAATCCGTTCCACAGGCGGACAAGCTGAAGCCATGGCCTGCGACGTGGGCGACTGGAACTCAGTATCGGCACTGGCAGACCGGGTGCAAAAAACCTTCGGGAGGCTTGATATCTTGGTCAACAACGCCGGTGTCGGCTGGTTTGGCGGACCGCTGCACACCATGCCTCCTGAAAAATGGGACGCCATCTTCAACACCAATCTGCGCGGCGTTTACCATACCATCCGGGCGTTTGCTCCCATGTTCATCAGCCGAGGCGGCGGAGACATCATTAATATTTCTTCCATCGCCAGTAAAAACGCTCTTCCCAACGGGGCTGCCTACTCCGCGTCCAAGTGGGGACTCAATGGGCTTTCTTATTCTTTGGCAGAAGAGTTGCGGGCGCACAAGATACGCGTGAGCGTGGTCTGTCCGGGTTCCACACATTCAGAATTCACGCCTCATGAAGGCAAGAGCCCGGAAAAGATGCTAACGCCGGAAGACGTGGCCCATGTGGTGGAAATGCTGGTCACGCAGCGGTCACAATCTTTTGTA
>DAHUXF010000317.1 GCA_027307295.1 Acidobacteriaceae bacterium | reverse complement strand
GTTCATGCGCAGAAGCGCAGATGCGCACCCAAATCAAAGCCTTGCGAGGGGCCTCATGCAGAGCATGAGCAGTTCGACAGTTCAAATCTGTCCGTCCCGACCATTTCTTTCTTCTGCAAAACATAGGTCGTGCTGCACTTGGTTTATTTTTTGCCGGCCGCCCCGAGAGAGATGAATCGGTGCGGCCGGAATACTGTGGAGAGTCGGAACGCTTTTCTATGCTGCCACGCTCTCCGGCAATGTAATTCCAAGGTCCACCGCGAACGAGGTATAACCGGGAGCGGTGACCGATAGTGTGGGTGCAACCACTTCCACGGTCCACGTGCGCGTCTCTGGGTCAAATACGCGAACTTTCTTCACGACAAACGTAAAGGTGAAGGGAATGTTACTCTGCGCGACCTGAACGCCGTTGACCAGCACGGCCGCGTTGACCGGTTGATGAGTGATCGCATCCTGCACCTGCACGGTGTAGCTCCTGGACTGGCCCAGAACAACAGGATACGGCTGGATGGAAGCTGTCAAGTGCGGCAACTGGACGGCATAATCAATCACCGGAGTGAAATCGCCGAACCAGGTGATCCCTTCCTGCAGCATGCGCCACTGAAAGGCCTGAGTTCCCGGGGTAGATGGCGCTATCACGTTGAAATTGAAGGTAGTGGAACCACCCGGAGGAACGATCTGCGGGACATTCACTCTAGCCAAGCCCCAGATGGTATTGTCCTGGGGATTTTGTGAGCCGAGCCGCTGCGGATAGGAACCGGACGAGGTCCACGTGGTGACTCCGGTATTCTTCATGGTGATGCTCACCGGATAGGACCGGCCTGCCACCAGGGGCGAGGATGGAACTGCCTGGCCAAGACAAATCGCTCGTTGCCAGGGCATGACCGCGCGGTAGTCATCCAGGTGGAAGAAGCAGTTGAGGGATGAATAATCACTCTGCACCGCTACTGTGTGCAACGGGTCTGCGATGCTCAAGTGGATGGTGCGGGTGTCACAGTAGGGAGCAGTGGCAAAATTGGGATCATAGATGTGCAGGGTCAGATCGGTGCCGATCAGATCGTATCCATAGACCAGGACTACGTGGTTGTTGCCCAGATCAATCGGGTTGAGAGATTTGATAAGGACCAAGCCGATGGGCGAAGGATGGCCATTGTCGATATCGGTCCTGATCTTCGGCCAGGCATCGTTAATCATCGTCCAGCCACGTCCATGCGGGGCCAGGCCGATCTGGCTCGCCTCCGTCTCGTGGTCTGGGAGTGCGGGGTCCATCAGGCCGTAATACGTCGTGATCGCGCCCGGAGTGAAACTGTCAAAGAACCGGGCTACCGTGTACTGGCAGACCGGATCATCTGTTGTGGAGGGCGCGGTTATCTGGGTCGGAGGCAAAGCGTGGATCTCAAATATGTCACGGGCCACGTAAACCATGCCCCCGCACACGCCCATAGCGGTGTCACCGATATTGATCGGTCCAAATGGAGTCTGGATGATTAGCAGCGGAAGGTGCGGCCATGCACCATTGCTGAAGTGAAAACCTGAAGTGGAAGGCAGAAAACCTGAAACGTACGTCATATAGTTATCCTCCTTGTGTATTTCGGAAGGAAACAACTTTCAGCAACTTTCAGGCAGGGGGGATAAACTCTTCGAAGAGAAACTGCTGGGGTTCATGAAAGCTGAATCATGCTTCTTTCTACACGACCTATAATCAGGATAGCGCCGTTTCCACTCTCTGGAGCAGCGGCGACAAAAAAAATCTTGCACATGTGATGTCCCGCACATGATGATTGTGACTTGTTGGATCACTTTTTGAATATGATTGTGGCATTCTTAGGCCACCGGTCGACGACCTTGGCCCGCCTGGAAGCGAAAGCGCGGCAACGCACGGCGAAATCCCATTCTTTGTGTCCATAATTCTCTCCCTAAGATGACTTGGAACAGAAACTTCAAGACTCAAGCGCCGCGACTCATTCAATCAAAAGTTCTAAAATCGTCCGCCAGGGGCCGACTCATTTTTCTTCTGCAAAATATAGTTCGCGCCGCACTTGGTTTATTTTCTGCCGACCGTGAGCACCCCAAGGTTCAGGCGCAGAAGCATGCGCACGGCACTTCTCCGTTTTTGCATTTCCTTTCGCCACGGAATCATATGATAATGGAATTAGATCGTCAGCTTCCTTGCCCCGATGAAAAAACATTCTGGAAACTTTCGCCGCCGTGACAAGCCGCATAGAACTCCGGCCCGTAACGATCAGCGCCAGTCTCGTTCTTCCCGTGGGCTGACCGTACTTTATGAAGATGAGGCCGTGGTTGTTCTCAACAAACCGGCAGGACTTTTGGCGGTGCCGGTCAAGGGATCAAATACGCCGTCTGCTTTGTCGTTGCTGATCGCCAGGCTCAAGCCGGAGAGACAACGCGCCATGGTGGTGCATCGCATTGACCGTTTTGCCTCCGGGATTCTGCTGTTTGCCAAGACCGATTCAGACCGTGACGCGCTCATACAGCAATTCCTGGCGCACACGCCGGTGAGGCAGTATCTTGCGGTAGTGCGCGGCAAGCCCGCCCCGCCGTCTGGGGCGCTGGTCCATTTTTTCCGGCGCGATGGAATGTTCCAGCATTTGCGGACGGCGCGCGACCCGGACGCGGCGCGGGCCGAGCTGCGATATTCAGTTGAGCGCGGGTTTCGTGATGCTGCACTTGTCCGGATCGAACTGGTTACAGGACTGCAAAATCAGATTCGTGCGCAATTTTCGGCCATCAGCCATCCGATCATCGGAGACAGAAAATACCACCGCAAAGAAGCAGCGGAGCCTTTGATTGACCGCGTGGCCCTTCATGCCGCGCATCTTCAGTTTGTCCATCCGCGCACCGGAAAGAGCGTCTCGATTAATTGCGAGCCGCCTGCCGACTTTCAGAACCTGGTTCGAACATTGTCACGGCGGTCGCGTCCGTAAGGTTCGAGAGAGCTACGCCATCGCTATCCCAACCGTTCTTAAAAGGATAGAATTTCTCTATTGGCCGCTCATCCAAAATCCGGGCAGAAAGGCCGTGTCTTTCTTCTGGACACCATGTCTTTCATCTTCCGCGCTTATCACGCCATGGCGCGGCAACGGCCCATGTCCACCAAGACCGGGGTTCCCACGGCCGCGACCTATGTATTTGTGAATATGCTGCGCAAGTTGCGCGCGGACTTTCATCCGGAATATCTTGCCGCGGTCTTTGACGTTGCCGGGCCGACCTTCCGCGACGAACAAGCCAGCGCAGTCACGTCCGTGCGCAAGTTTGACATCAAGACGCAGACTTTTAAAGACGTGGAATACCTGGGCTACAAAGCGCAGCGCAAGGAAATGCCGCATGATCTGGTGCAGCAGGTGCCGTACATACGGCGCGCGCTGGAAGCGTACCGGATCCCCATACTGGAGTCCAAAGGGTTTGAAGCTGACGATGTGATTGGCACGCTTGCCCGCAAGGCGGCGGCACAGTCCTTTCATGTGCTTGTTGTCTCCAGTGACAAGGACATGCTGCAACTGGTGAATGATAAAGTCTGCGTCCTGAACCCGCCTAAAGACACCCTGATCTGCGATGCAGCCAAGGTAGAAGAGATTCTGGGCGTGCGTCCGCACCAGGTGATTGACGTGATGGCGCTGCGCGGCGACTCCATCGACAACATTCCGGGCGCTCCGGGCATTGGCGATAAAGGATCGGTAGACCTAATTAAGCGTTTTGGCACGCTGGAAAGCACGCTGGAGCACGCCGCCGATGTGGAGAAAAAAACTTATCGCGAATCTCTGCTCAACAACAAAGACACGATCCTGTGGAGCAAGCAATTGGTGACCATCGACCAGAATGTGGAGATCGATCTGGACCTGGACAACATGATTGCCGGCGAGCCCGACATGGATGCACTGCGCACACTCTTCAGCGAACTGGAATTCACCACGCTGCTCAAAGAGCTAGTGCCAGTGCTGGAAGTGAGCGAAACAGACTATCGTGAACTGAAGTCCGCGAATGAACTTAAAGCGCTGGCGAAGGCAAGCGGGCCGCTGGCGCTGGCCTTCAAATTTACCGCCGCACAAAAAGTTGAAGATGAAGAGGCCGA
>DAHUXF010000316.1 GCA_027307295.1 Acidobacteriaceae bacterium | reverse complement strand
CACAACTAGAACGCGCAGAACCATCGGCTTCATGACCCGCCTCCCACGTGAAGTTCGTTGCCCAAGACCACGCCGGAGGCTACGCTGACCGTGGCGTTGTCAGAAGATGGCAGCTGGGCGCGGGCGATGCCCTTCTTGATGCGCGCGTCCACGGAGCTTTTGCCGTTCTTGTCCGTCTGAATGAAAGTCACAATGGTCCCATCAGGAACGGGGTTGCCGCTGCAGTCGCGGACAGGGTCGGTTTGCACCACAATCATGTCTTTGTCCCGTCCTGCCAAATGCATGCGCAGATTACAGGGATCAGCCGCAACCTGCTGCACCACGCGATTGACTGATGCCTCGCCCACTGACGCAATAAACTGGGCGACGCCAGCTTTAGGAGCAGACGCGCTTGTGGTCCACGCTACTCCATGATGGCTGGTCACTGTTTTGGAAGATACTGAACCACCTACGGACAATTTGAAATCTACGGGTGCGGGATCAAGCACCAGATTTTGGTACTGGTCAAAAACAAAGGCTACGCCGCTAATCGCGTTTGGCTGCGCCACGGTCACGCGGGATGGCCGGGCCAGAAAGCTGATATTCTCCGGCTTGCCCGGCTTCACCCAAAAGACCTGTGAAGAATTACTGTCGCCATGGACCACGGCAATCCAGCGGCCAGCCTTGCGCAGTTCTCCACTTCTGATCTCAACGTTGCTGCCGGATTTGAATTCCCGCTGGATGATCTGTCCTGGACCTACCAGATACAAAGTGCCATTGCCGCTTGTGCCGATGCTCAATGGCTGTCCGGCTATGGCTTGTGCTGGCAAACGCAGTTCAACGGCCTGCGCACAATCCGCCGCAAACCAGCAAGCGGCAACCATCAGGCTGATCAAGAAGAGTTTGCGCATGCTAATTCTCACGGTTCAGGCTGTATTGGTTTACGGTTACCCGGTATGTGTGCACATTGGCCGCAAGGTCATCGCGCAATGCCACGGAAAACGGCTGTGGAGTTTGCGGCAACAATGCCTGATCAGAGTATGCGTCTGAAACCCAGATCACCTTTCCCGAGTTGTCATAAAACGTCGCCAGAACATGCGGGATACTTACCGTCTGGCCGCTTTCATTCAAGAGCTCGCCTTTCAGTACAGGCCGTCCGGCCATGTCTTTTTCAATCCGCTGGTGCAGAACTCCAATGACCGGATCAGCCGAGGCCGGGACCAGCATCCAGTTGTGCGTCATGCGCAGGCTCTTGACTTCAGATTTTTTTATGCCGGGGAAATCAATGCGGTAAGGAGAGACTTCCTTAGGCAGCAAAACGTGCGATACCTTGTCAAAGCTGCTCTCCTCGGCCACGTCCCTGCCGTTATTGTCAGTGAGCACAGCGCCCACGGTGATGAAAGCCGGGACTGTGTCTTCATTCACCACCTCACCCATGATGATCAATCCGCCTTCACGCTCCACGGCGTTCATGGAAAGAATGCGGCAGTTGGGGTTTTCCACGTTCTGCGCGCCCCAGTCATCTCCGGCCCCGCGCCACACAATGTCCCAGCGCAGATAGTTCACCGGAATCACCTGCGGCGGGACGCTCACCTCTTTTTCCGCAGGCCACTGGACTTTCCAGGCGGCATCATCTTTCACTACTTTCAGGTCGCGCGTTTCATAAGACGGGCCAACCGCCGTGGCATATTTCAACTCCGTGCGGACAGTCGCTTCATTGTCCGATTCATGCAGGACGCGTGTGTTGACCGAATCCAGCTGCGAGTAAGTACGCAGACTTCCATTGCTGCCAGCGAGATTACGAATGAAGGCCTCTGGACTAACATTGCTTGACGACGCAACGTAAGAGTAAGCGCCCTTCCAGTCACGGGCCTTGACATTACCGAACATCGACTGCACCGCGCCATCTGGTGTTGCAGCCGGAGCGGTGGCGCTGCGCTGCACCAACCCGGCGGCAACCAGTACTACTGTGAGAATCCCGAAAATCAATGCCAATAAGCGTCCCATTACCGCGCCTCCCGCAGGACCGGTTCTTCGCTGGTGGAAACCAACGGGAATTCCAGGGGTTCATGCTTCCGCCGCCGGTCAGGAAACATCAGGACCAGCAGCAAAGCAAGAATGCTGCTGCCGATGGGAAGCGTGCCCCAGAGAATTCCTTCCATGGCCGTCGGCGGCGTTCCGAAAGGCGTATTGTGGGCCGGAGGAATGCCTTCTTTCACCCACAGGCTCACGCCGCCGCGATCATAAACTTCCTGCTTGCGCCAGCCGGCAAATGCCAGCAGCGGCTCATAGTAGGTGTCGCGGACAAAAATATATTTCAGCGCATATTGATCAGCATGTTTCAGCACCGCGCGCAAAGATTCAATGCCGCTGGTGCCGTAGTATTTTGAGTTGGTCAACTGAGCTGAGCCGTACTGTGTCATCTCCGGCAGAAGACGCGCGGAGTTATATTCACCGTCAACGCTGCTGGCATTGGCATAAATTCCAACTTCAGACATTCTGCTGCCGAAGCCCAGCGTAAGGTAGCGGTACTTGTCATGCCCGTCGCGATTCAGGAAGGCCACGATCTCTGCAGTGCTGAAGGGAGCATCATGGATCGGGTGATAGACCGGCCAGGACACGGCTGCCGCGGTGCTCAACGCGGCCAGAGTGCCCAAGGTAAATGCTGCCTTCATGCCAAAGCGGTCCACCAGTTTCACCGCCAGCAGGGCCACAATGGGCAGGGCCATCAGGCTTGCCCAAAAGCTGAAACGCTCGAACGTGAGAATGTCGAACGGATTATGCAGTTGAGCGCCGGTGATGGCATTTACAACGCCGGCCATAGCTCCGAGCAGCATGCGTGGCAAGGGTGTTGTTCCGCCCAGGGCGAAAATCATGGTGATCCAGAAGCCAAGAAAGAGAGGGCGCAGCCTGTTTTCCGTAAAACCTTTGTAGAAAATGAACGGCAATGCAAGCAGTAACGCGCCCCACGGCACCACGATGTAGTTGACAGCCAGCGACCATTGCAACAGGAAATTGTCCCGGCTGTTATGCGGGATTGGCATCTGCTTGATCGGGTTATGAATCAGCGCAATCCAATAAGGCAGCAATACCACGATGATGCCGGCCAGGGACAATCCGGCGAATACTGCCGCCCGTGTCATGACGCCGCCTATTGTCGAGTCTGCACCGTCGCGCTTGCGGTCCATCAGGGCCGTTATCAACACTGGGATTGCGAACAGCACGCTGCCAAACAGCAGCGTTACGTGGTGTGCGGAGGCCGCAGCCAACGTGAGCGCCAGGGCTTTCACCAATGCCATGAGCTTGCCTTCGCGGCTCCATTCATAAAAATATGAGAGAGCTATCAGGTACAAAGGCGCGGCCCAGGTGGTAGAAAGCTGACCGGCTTCATATACCAGAAATGAGAGCGAACCCAAAAGTACGCTGCCTACCGCCGCGTAGCTGGCTGCCCTTTCACTGACCCAAATGCGCGCGTAACGATAAACACCAAGCGGAAGCAGCAAAATCGCGATTAACTGGACCAGCGAATAAGCCAGATTGAGTCCCATGACATGGGAGAACAGGGCCATCCATTGCTGCTCCATGGGTGGATAGGTGGTTTGAGAGAAGCCGGTGAACCACTTTTCATTCCATGGGTTGAACCAGTGCTGCGCATAATGGGCCGCGAAAAATTTATGAAAATTCGCATCATAGGACTCATTCTGGACCTGCATGAGCAGCAAGGGACCGTGTACCAGGATGGCCAGCAACAACACCCAGCTGAGTGGGATCGCCCGCCTGGGCAAAGAAACCTGCCTGCCCGGAGCGATGGATGGGGAACTCATGAAAACCTCCGCGAAAAATACGAGCTGCTTCGCCAATTCAGGACTGCATCAATACAAGATGCGAATAGAGCGGCTGTTTTGCTCCAGCAGAGACTTCGATTCAAAAAGTGACCGCAGGGTTTCCCTTGTGGCATCAGGATTCCCACATCCGCATGGTTTCTGGCAAGTTATCGGCTGTGAGAAATCCTCTCCGCCGGATTTGGCATCTTGATTCAACATGAGAGCAGAGCTGCTGATGGAGGCGTTGTATGCGCCTTGTGGTCCAAGTAGCGTCATGTTTTTGCCCCAAAATCTGATGACGGTGGTCCCGTGAAGAAG
>DAHUXF010000315.1 GCA_027307295.1 Acidobacteriaceae bacterium | reverse complement strand
AACACCAGTTCCACATTTTCAACGTCCTGGATTTTGGAGGTTGGATCGCCTTTGACCAGCATAATATCTGCTTGCTTGCCTGCCGTCAGCGATCCAATGTGCTCAGCCTCGCCGAGGAACTGTGCTCCGTTGAGCGTTGCAATCCTGATGGCTTCCAACGGGGTAAAGCCTGATTCCACCAGCAGTTCAAGCTCGCGCAGGTCGCCGTAACCGGCGATCACTCCGCCGATGCCGGTTGGGTCAAGCCCTGCCAGCAGCGTCCCGCCGTTTTTGACAAACTCGCGTTCAAATTCCATCTCCCTCTTGAACATGAGCGGCCAGGGGCTTTCCTGACTTTTCGCGATGCGCGCCCGGTTCGCCAGATAAGCTTTGCGTGCGTCTTCGCTCAGTAGGTCCAAAACATTTTGCGGCACGTCCGGACGGGCAGCGACAAACTGCTCAAAGACAGGCAGAGTTGAGGTCACGGCCACATGTTTTGCAATGAGCGTTTTAATGGTGGTTTGAATGGGTTCGCCGGTTACTTCCAGCTTGGCCGCAGCGGCAACCGCTTGTGTCGTGTTGGGGCAGATGTCCGGCTTTTTATCGGGAGAAAACTCTGTATCCACGGTCAGGCCGTGTTCCAGGTCGTCAATGCCAAGATCGGCGGCTTCACGAAAGCCAATGGAGCACAAATGGCCGGTGACTTTGATTCCATGCTTGTGCGCCGTGTCTATAACGGCCTTCAATTCGGCGCGGGTAATAAAGTTATAGACCTTAAAAGAGCGAGCGCCCTCCGCCACCCAATATTCCACAGTGCGGCTGGCGTCTTCCGGGCCTGTGAGTTGATGCAATTGCAGCAGCGGAATGCCTTCACCTTCCATGTATGGCCCGGTGGCGTTGATCTTGGGGCCGGGAACTTTGCCCGCGTCTACGGCCTTCTTGATTTCCAGGTCTGTATAGGGCTCCATGCTGCCGGTGGTACGGATGGTGGTTACTCCCAAAGCCAGATAGAGCCGGGGGAAAGTGAAAGTCATGTCGTGGTACAGGCCGCCGCCAGAGGGATAAAAGAGATGGTCGTGCATCCCAACAAGCCCTGGCAAAGCGGAGTAGCCGCTCAGATCCATTCGATTCGCGTCCGCAGGCGCCTGCACCAGCCCGGTGTTGCCAATGGCTGTGATCTTGCCGCCAGAGATCAGAATTGTCTGGTCAGACTTGGCCGCCGCCCCCGTTCCATCAATCACGCGAACATGCTCCAGCGCAATTGTGGGCGACTGCACGCGGATAAAGTCTTTGATATTGGGTGCAGGTTGCTGGGCGGAACTGAGAACCACGCAACAGACGAACGTTAAGGCGATAAGCAAACGGCGCATTGGGCAATCCCTCCAGGAAGTGCGACGTTGCAGCATAACGGCCCGGCGAATCTTCTGCAAGAGCCTGCTAGAAACAGCCAAGCATTTACCGCTGATTTACACGGATAAATACTGATCAGGAAAGTGGCCGCTGATGGGATTCGGTATCTGCTTCGTGCCTGCCACTCCTTCAATTTGTGCAAGAAGATAGAAGAATCAAAAAAAGTGTTACCACTGATTCACACAGAACAACACTGATCAGAAAAAAGTAGCCTCTGATGGATTCGTATCTGCTTTAGACTTGCCATGTTCTAAACCAGAAGCAAGCATTTATTCCTCTGCGACCTTCGCGGTCTCTGCGGTGAACTCCCTGATCAGTGTTATCCGTGTAAATCAGCGGTAAGTTTTTGCATCATTTGCCTCTCCACATTTTCCAAAACGCCAGCTGCTCAATCGCTCTGTCTGGGCTCTGCCGTTCAAGATGCTAAAATGGATGTTTAGCCCATCCTCATGGACCGCAAACACATCCGCAATTTTGCCATTATCGCGCACATCGATCATGGCAAATCCACGCTCTCTGACCGGCTTCTGGAGCTCACGGGAGCGCTTTCCCAGCGGGAAATGCAGGCCCAGGTGTTGGACGCAATGGACCTGGAGCGGGAACGCGGCATCACCATCAAAGCGCACGCGGTGCGCATGAAATATCTGGCCCAGGATGGCGAGGAGTACCAGCTCAACCTGATTGATACTCCTGGACACGTGGATTTCTCTTATGAAGTCTCCCGTTCACTGGCATCGTGCGAAGGCGCGCTGCTGGTGGTGGATGCTTCCCAGGGAGTGGAAGCGCAGACATTGGCAAACGCTTACCTGGCCATCAATCACGGTCTTGAGATCATTCCAGTCATCAACAAGATCGACCTGCCCAGCGCGGACATTCCTCGCGCCAAGGAGATGATTGAACAGACCGTTGGCCTGGACACTAAAGACGCAATGCTGGTCAGCGCCAAGAGCGGGCTGGGTGTTCCGGAGTTGCTGGAAGCGATTGTCAAACGCCTGCCCCCGCCGAAAGGCGATCCTGACAATCCTTTGCAGGCTTTGATTTTTGATTCCTGGTTCGATCCTTATCGCGGCGTGATTGTTCTGGCGCGTCTCTTTCAGGGCACGCTGCGGAAAGGCATGAAGGTCCGGCTATGGTGGAACGGCAAAACCCTTGACGTGGAAACTCTAGGAGTATTGACGCCGAAGCCAGTGGAGATTGAAGAGCTTGTAGCGGGTGAAGTCGGCTTCATGGTCGCCAACAACAAGACGGTGTCTGACACGAAAATTGGCGACACCATTACCGATGACGCTCGTCCTGCCATTGAGCCGCTTCCCGGTTTTGAAGAACTTAAGCCCATGGTTTTTGCCGGGCTCTATACCGTGGATGCGCATGAACACACGGCGTTGCGTGAAGCGCTGGAAAAACTGCGGCTCAACGATTCTTCTTTCTTTTTTGAGCCGGAAAGCTCGGCTGCGCTTGGCTTTGGCTTCCGTTGCGGCTTTCTTGGGCTGTTGCATATGGAGATCATTCAGGAACGCCTGGAGCGTGAGTTTGGTCTGGAACTGATTACAACAGCGCCGGGTGTCCGCTATATCATCACGAAAACCGACGGCCAGAAAATTGAGGTGGATAATCCTTCCCGCTGGCCTAATCAGAGCGAAATTGCCAAGATTGAAGAGCCGGTCATCCTCGCCACCATCCTCACCAATGAGGAATACGTGGGAGGCATTCTTAAGCTGGTGGAAGAAAAAAGGGGCAAGCAGAAAGGTTTTGAATACGTCAGCGCCAGCCGCGTTATGCTGTCTTATGAGCTGCCGTTGAATGAGATTGTTCTTGATTTTTATGACAAGCTGAAGACAACGTCGCGCGGCTACGCATCCCTTGACTATCATCTTGCGGGACACTGGGAATCTCCCATGGTCAAGCTTGACATCCTGGTGGCAGGTGATCCGGTGGATGCGCTTTCCATCATCGTCCATCGTGACTTTGCCTATGACCGCGGACGCGCGTTGGTCTCAAAGATGCGCGAGCTGATTCCCCGGCAGATGTTTGAGGTCGCCATCCAGGCTTCTATTGGCGCAAAAATTATTGCCCGGGAAACTGTGGCGGCCATCCGCAAGAATGTGCTGGCCAAATGCTATGGAGGCGACATCAGCCGTAAACGTAAGCTTCTGGAGAAACAGAAAGAGGGCAAGAAGCGCATGAAGCGCATCGGCAAAGTAGATATTCCACAGGAGGCATTCCTGGCCGTCTTGAAAGTCGGCGAAGGTTCCTGATGCCGCCCAATTCACTGATGTTGCAGGTGTTAAATGTGCAAATCCAGTTTTTAGACAGCAGTGCCATGCCCGTTTGTGGTGCAGGGCTGAACACCCAAGTGGATTCGCATTTAAGCCTATGAATTAAATAGACTTACAGGATGCATCGCCACTTGGGCAGGTACCTATAAGTATTTGAAGAATCAGCCATCTAGCAATGCCAGCCGGGTAATTTGCACAGAATTTTCCACAGATAAGCACAAAGGCATATGCCAGTTTTTTAATGGCCTTCTTTCCTAAAGTTGACTGTGATAAATGTCTCAACTTCAACCGCTTCTCCGTTTAGGTAGTATGGGCGATAGCGCCACTGCTCAACGGCCTCAACAGCCGCATGCGTCAGAAGTGGATGCCCGCTGATAACACTCAAACTCTGGACGCTTCCATCGCGAGCAATGATGGCGTGTAACTTTACCTGGCCCTGCACGCCGGACAACACGGCAATTCT
>DAHUXF010000314.1 GCA_027307295.1 Acidobacteriaceae bacterium | reverse complement strand
CTACGCCAACCAGGGCACGGCTTCGGCGTAGCATGCACAATCTACCACGGCACGTACATCGCGGAAGTTGTTGAGTTGGAAGTTGACCAGAGCGGACAGGCCCGCATTGAAAAGGTCTGGTGTGTTGTGGATGCGGGACGGCTGGTTCATCCGGATGGAGCGCGCAATCAGCTTGAAGGCGCAATTCAACAGGCAGCCAGCTGGACTCTGTTGGAAGAACTTCGCGTCAGTAATGGCCGCGTTGTTAACACGTCATTCAAGGACTATCCGATTGCCTCATTCCGTGACGCCATCCGCCAGATGGATATTACATTTTTGTCCGCGCAGGAATTCCCTTCTACAGGTATCGGCGAAGCGGGGTCAGTCCCCATGGCAGCAGCAATTGCCAATGCCGTATTTGAAGCATGTGGCGTGCGTATCCGCCAGCTACCCTTAACGCGGACGAGGATCTCAGCAGCCATCAGCGCAATGGAGCCATTGAGCATCTAAGGACTGGCGTTGCCGCTTCCATCGCAAGCTTTTTCATAGTTGCCGGTTTTGTGGTCCCTTTGCTTTACTATTTCGGTTTTTTCCATTCCATCCCATATACTTATATGGGCATGATCATGACCACACTTGACCAGATTCTCGCCGCCACCCGCGAGCGCGTTGCTCAAGCCAAGGAGCGGGTGGATGCGCGCCTTCTGGAAAAGGCAGCGGTGGAGCATATACCGCGGGGATTTCGTAAGCGGCTGGCTGCCATGTCACAGCTGGGACCTGCCGTGATCGCCGAATTAAAGAAGGCTTCGCCATCCAAAGGAGTCATTCGCGGAACATTCCCGGTAGGAACGTTGGCCAAACAATTGGCGCATGCCGGTGCATCCGCTTTGTCGGTGCTGACGGATGAAGAATTTTTTCAGGGATCGCTGGCCAATCTGGCGGAAGCGTCGGCTGCAACTGACCTGCCCTGCTTGCGCAAAGATTTCATAATCGACGAGTTCCAGATCACTGAAGCTCGCGCCCACCATGCTGACGCCATTCTGCTGATTCTTGCCGCCCTGGACGACGAAACGTTTCGCCGCTTGCTTGATTTTTCCCGCGCACTGGACCTGGATGCGGTGTGTGAAGTCCACGATGAAGATGAGTTAAAGCGCGCTCTGGAAGGCGGAGCGGACATCATCGGCGTGAACAGCCGAAACCTGAAAACGTTTCAGGTCAGCCTGGATGCGGTGCTCGATATGGCCGCCAGCATTCCCAACCATGTGTTGCGCGTGGCGGAAAGCGGGATAGACAACGGCGCGGAAATCCGGGAGCTGCACGCTGCCGGATATCAGGCCTTCCTGATCGGTGAGACGCTGATGCGCGCGGAAGATCCCGGACAGAAGTTGCAGCAGTTGTTGCAGGAAGCCGGCTGGTATTCTCCATCCACGGCGGCCTCTCCACATTGGCGTGTCACCGTCCAGTAACACAGGCCGAAAGTTCTCCCTAAAAAAATCAGATGCACACCTGGATCAAAATCTGTGGGACAACCTCCCGTGAAGACGCGCTCAAAGCAATGGACGCCGGTGCTGATGCGCTGGGCTTTGTCTTTTGCCCCAGCAAACGCCGCATCACTGCGGAAGAGGCGCAGCAGATCATTGCGGCGTTGCCATCCAGTATTGAGAGGATTGGCGTTTTCATGGATACTCCGGTGGCGGAGATCGCCGCCATTGTGGGGGCCGTGGACCTGACCGGCATTCAGATGCAGGGCCAGGAGTCGCCTGTGGAAGTCTATGGTTGTCTGCCCCATCCCCGGCGCGACCTGATGCGCAAAATCAAAACGATCATGTTTCAGGAAGGTTTTGAGAAGATGCTGGACCAATATTCTGTCCCGGCCAGCCGGGTGGATGCATGGCTCTTTGATTCCGGCGCGGGCAGCGGCAAGACGTTCAACTGGAGAGAAGCGAAAACAAAACTGGGGGACCGGCAGGGGACATTTGTGATTGCCGGGGGATTAACGCCGGAGAATGTCGGAGAAGCCATCAGCACTTTTGCCCCATGGGGCGTAGATGTGGTCACGGGTGTGGAATCCACGCCCAGAAAAAAAGATGCGGTGAAAATGCGCGCATTCGTAGAAGCAGTACGGAAGGCGGAACAGAGATGAAAGCTCAGGCAGTGAAAAAAACAAAGAGCGTGGCCGGACGCTTTGGTCTCTACGGAGGCCGTTACGTTCCGGAAACGCTGATGGCCGCCCTGGAAGAGCTGGAGCGGCAGTATGAGAAGGCGCGTCGCGACAAGAAGTTCCGCGCAGAGTTTGAGCGCCTGCTGCGGGAGTATGCAGGCCGTCCTACGTCCTTGTTTCATGCCCGCCGGCTGACCCAGGAACTCGGTGGGGCCAAAATCTATCTCAAGCGGGAAGACCTGCTCCACACCGGCGCGCACAAAATCAATAACTGCCTGGGGCAGGCGTTGCTGGCATTGCGCATGGGGAAACGGCGCATCATCGCGGAAACCGGCGCGGGCCAGCACGGCGTCGCCAGCGCCACCGCGGCCGCGCTCATGGGCCTGGAGTGCGTGGTCTACATGGGCACAGAAGACATGCGCCGCCAGGACCTTAATGTCTTCCGCATGCGCATGCTGGGCGCGGAAGTTCGCGGAGTTGAATCGGGTTCACGGACGTTGAAGGACGCCATCAACGAGGCGATGCGCGACTGGGTGACGAACGTCGCCAACACCTTCTATATCATCGGCTCAGCGGTCGGCCCCAGCCCTTACCCACGCATCGTGCGCGACTTCCAGTCGGTGATCGGCCGCGAAGCCCGCGCGCAGATTCTGAAAGCTGAAGGCAAAGTGCCGGCGGCCATTGTGGCCTGCGTGGGCGGCGGCTCCAATGCCATTGGTATTTTCCATGAATTCATCAAAGATAAAAAAGTAAAGTTGATCGGCGTTGAAGCCGGAGGGCGCGGCCAGGAACTCGGTGAACACGCAGCGCGGTTTCGCGGAGGCCTGCCCGGCGTCCTCCAGGGCACGTTCTCGTATGTTTTGCAGGATGCCAATGGGCAGATCGCGTTGACGCACTCCATTTCAGCGGGCCTGGATTATCCCTCTATTGGCCCTGAGCATGCTGCGCTGGCTGACAGCGGACGCGCTGAATACGTTGCCGCTTCCGACCAGGAAGCGCTGGAGGCCTGCACGCACCTGGCGCGCATGGAAGGAATTATTCCGGCGCTGGAGTCTTCACATGCCGTTGCAGAATGCATAAAACGGGCGCCGAAGCTGAAGAAGTCCGACGTGATGATTGTGAATATCTCCGGCCGTGGAGACAAAGACATGGGAATTTTGCGCGAGAACTTACAGCTATGAGCCGAATCCATTTTGCCAACAAACCCGGACTGGTTGTCTATGTAACCTGTGGCGATCCTGACCTTGCCGTGACGCGCAAAGTAGTATTGGCCGCGGCCAGGGCGGGCGCTGACGTGATTGAACTCGGCGTGCCCTTCAGTGATCCCGTTGCCGATGGTCCCGTGATCCAACGCGCCAGTGAACGCGCTTTACGCAACGGCACATCCCTGGCGGACGTGCTGGCCCTGGCCCGCGATGTGCGCCAGCAGTCCGAAGTAGGGCTGGTGGTTTTTTCTTATCTCAATCCCATCATGCGGTTTGGCATGGAGCGTTTCTGCCGGGAAGCAGCCAGCGCGGGCGTGGATGGCGTGCTGGTGGTCGACCTCACGGTTGAAGAGGCCGCTGAATATCAGGGATTCATGGCGAAGCATCACCTCGACACAATCTTCCTTGCCGCTCCCACCAGTCCGGACCAGCGGCTTAAAGTGATTGCAAAGGCTTGCCGTGGCTTTATCTATGCAGTATCCCGCACTGGAGTCACAGGCACGCGGCAGCAGATCGCTGGTGATGCAAAGGACCTTGTCCAGCGCATTCGCAAATATGCCAGGCTTCCCATTGTGGTGGGCTTTGGCGTTTCCAGCCCGGAACAGTTCGCGCAGGTGGGCAGCTTTGCGGATGCAGCGGCCATAGGCAGCGCCATTGTGCAATTGATTGAGCAGAACCCCGGCAAGGAAGCCCAGGCGGTGGAAAATTTTGTGAGCAGCTTAGAGTCGGGAGTGAAGCGTGCCGCCTCTTCACAAAGTTAACTTCATTAAGTTATTCTAGGATG
>DAHUXF010000313.1 GCA_027307295.1 Acidobacteriaceae bacterium | reverse complement strand
TCCGGTTTGGGTTGAGAAGATTCCGCCCAGGGTCCAGCCATCGAATATTCTTTTCGTAATCGCACCACCGAAGTTCTTGGCAAACGGTATTTGATACACATAGCTGAGAACAAAGCGCTGGCGGATGTCAAATGCCGAGTTGGCGCGGTTGAAGTCGAGCGCTTTCGAAGGATCCAAGGGGGTTGCAGCATCGTTAGAGAGCACGCCCAGAACATCAGATGTATTGTCAATGCTGTGACCCCAGGTGTAATTGGCGTCGAAGCTCAGTCCGTGGCCGAACTTTTTGATGGCCTCAAACTGCACGCTGTTGAAACTTGACTTACCGACGCTTTGTACCTGGTTAACGCTGTTAAAACGTGGATCCAAACGGTCATTGACAATCGAACCCGAGGCGTTTCCGGATTCGAGTAAGAACGCGTTTGCGAATTCATTCGCGCGTGCAGCCTGGTCAGCAGCGCTGGTGGCTGGAGCAGGCCGATTGGCTGGCGCCACCAGATTCAGCGGTACTGATGTTTGCAGACGGTCATTTCTGGTATTGATCAGGGTTGCTTTCAAAACCAGGTCCTTCATGGCTTCGTATTCCACACCGAGATCAGTCTGCTGGTTGCGTGGATTATCCAAGTTCTGACTAACCGGAGACAGGTTGCCAAAGTTCGCTTGCGTGGGCAGGAATTGACCTGCAGCCGCTGCTGCTGTGATTGCTTGCTGTGCTGGCGACGTGCCAGCCACCAATGCGGCAGGCGTGTTACCTCCGGTGAACTGCTGGACCGTAAGTGAAGGCAGGAACGGAGCTGAGAAGCGAAGATTGGTGATGGGGTTCAGGAAGATGTAGTCGTAGGCAATGCCGTATCCGCCGCGGACCACCAATTTACCCCGCCCGGGATTCCATGCGAAGCCAACGCGAGGAGCGGGATTCCAATTGCGGTGGAATGCCGTTCCGCCAAGGTCTACGCCACCCAATGCTCCCGTACCGAAAAGACCGATCGGAGTGGTGTTATTGGGATCAAGGTTCGATAGCAGGTTGTTCCCTTCCGATACGCCACCCGACGATTCCAGACGGAAGCCGAGGTTAAGAGTAAGGGTGTCTTTGATGCGGTAATCGTCCTGGATAAACCAGAAATTATCGAGCGCGAAGTTATGCCGGTGTGAGTTACCCACGTTCTCAGTAAAGCTAGTTGGAGTGCCCGCCTGAAAAGCCGCGACGCTACCGAACGCTAAGGTGCCGCGAACGTTGGAATCAAACACACTAGGAGACTGGTAACGGAGTACGTCTCCGCCAAATTTCCATGTATGGCGGCCTTTTACCCAGGAAACCGTATCGCCGTACTGGAATGTATTCTGGGTACGTCCCTGAGGAATGATCGACGATAGACCGAAAGACGACTTTCCGGTAATGGTGACCAGCGGACCCAACGGGAATGGAGTATTAGCGACAAAATTGGGATTGCTGCGCCCGAAGCCGACTCGGAACTGGTTGATGACGTTGGACGTGATGCTTATGGTGTAACCCCCGCTGAATGACCGCGCGTTGCTGGTCACCTGTGCACCAAAGCCAGGGAGGTTGGTACCGACAAATGTCAGGCCAGGACTAACCGCTGTATCCGGATTCTCGCCGTAGCGGGCAAAAATTGTGTCTTTGCCGCCACGTAGAAGTTGATCCACACGCACAGACCAGCTATGACCGTTGTCTTGATTTGGGGCTGAATTGGAAACGAGGCCACTTGCCGAACTCGGTGCACCATACTGGTTGAAAAGTGCCAACGAAGTAGGGTCCGTGATACCCGCTACCTGTGCCGGCGTAAGTACTTTAGCAGTGGCCGTTCCGCCGCCGCCGCGAGTTTTATCAAGTTCCCAGTGGCCGAAGATGAAGGTGTGATTCTTATAGATTGGGCCACCGGCCGCAAACCCTCCCTGGTTCTGAACGAAGGGGGTTACGGGTCCAGGCCCGGTTGAGCCATCAGGACGGGTATTGTTAAAGAAGTCCCGGGCATTGAAAAAGACGTTCTGATGGTAGATATAAGCGGTGCCGTGGATCTGGTTTGTTCCGCTCTTGGTAAGGACCTGGACCTGGGATCCTGAGTTGCGGCCAAATTCAGCATCAAAATTGTTGGTAATCAGCTTAAACTCTTGCACGCCGTCCAGCACAAAGGTGCCAGTTCCTGCTTCCCCTGTGGTCGAAAGATCGCTGCTGATGATGTTGTCAACGGTGATGTTGTTCGCGCGGCCCCGTGAACCGTTTGAGTTAAAACTGCCGGTCCCAAGGAAAGAACTATTGTCTGCGCTCACCGGAATAATGCCGGGAGAGAGTGTGGCAAAAGCCACGGGATCGCGACCCTGATTGGGAAGCGTTACAACCTGGGAGCTATCCAGTGAAGCGCTTACCTGTGCAGTCGCTACGTCGAGGATAGGTGTGGTGGCTTCCACATTCACGATTTCGGCTGCGTTGCCTATTTCCAGTTGTGAGGTGATGCGCGTGTTCTCACCGCTACGCACCAATGCCTTCTCGGTAAAGCCCTTGAAGCCGCTTTTTTCAATCGTGACTTCATAGGTCCCTAATTCCAGCTGAGGCACAGAGAATTGCCCCACGTCACTGGTGGTCACTGTGCGAACCGCCCCTGTGCTCACGTTTTTTACAGTGACTTTGGCCCCGGCCACAACCGCTCCATTAGGGTCCGTCACCGTTCCGCTGATGTCTCCCGTCAGTGCTGCAAACACCGGTAGAGAGAACAAGCAGGCCGTAAATAAGACTGCAAGTATCTGTCGGATTGTGTGCTTCATTAGCTACTGCCTCCGTAATAAACTATTTGGTTGAAGGAAAAGGGAGAAAAGGAATGGAGAGAATTCCGTTGCCGGGAAAGATTTGTTGCGTGTTCACCTTTGCTCACCATAAACCCTGGTTCCTTGAGAAACTGAGAGAGCAATCAAAGCTCCAAAATGGAACTTGATTAAAATCAAGGGTTTACTAATAATATAGCAATGCATTCATCTATAAAATTATATTTTCATGAATGGGCAATACAATAAATGGAAAGAAGCATTTCTCCCCCATAAGATCGCCTAATTTTTTATCGAGGAAGCTTGTTTCTTCCCTGTGGATTGTTGACATTCGTGGCAAGCCACCGCGCTCTCTCATGCGATTTTCTTAAATTCTCTTGATGATTAAATTTTATTAATCATGACAACAGGCAACCCTGAGATCTTTTTGTGAACAGGAGGCATTTTTTGCGGCCAACGGTCCCGTGCATTAATCTATCTGCATGGCAACTGGGACGAAACGCAGAAAGCGGCCAATCCCGATCAATCCTGAGACCGGCATGCCGTATTCCAAGGGCACGCTGAAGATGCGGCTGCTCAAACGGCTGAAATGCACCCAGAAGTTTGAAAAACTGGCATGGGCCACCGGAGCCCGCCTGGTGGCCGGCGTGGATGAGGTGGGACGAGGATGTCTTTTTGGCCCCGTGGTTGCCGCTGCTGTGATATTAGAGCCGGATTACAGGATAAAAGGTCTCCGTGATTCAAAATTAATTGATCAGAAGACCCGCGAGACCCTGGCCGAGCGAATCAAGCAGCATGCCGTCTGCTACGCTGTTGCCGCAGTGGACGTTGCAAGGATCGACCAAATCAATATTTATCACGCTTCTCTGCTGGCCATGCGAGAGGCGGTGGCGCAGCTTGTTCCTGCGCCGGAACATCTGCTGGTGGACGCGGTGCGCGTAGCGTGGGACTGTCCGCAGACCAAGATTATCCATGGCGATGCGCTTTCCATATCGATCGCCGCAGCCTCCATTATCGCCAAGGTCCATCGCGATGAGATGATACGGCGCTGGGCGCCGGTATATCCCGAATATGATCTTGCCTCGAACAAAGGCTACCGTTCGCCAAAGCATCTGGCAGCTTTGCGTGAGCATGGCCCCACGCCTTTGCACCGGCTGTCCTTTGCTCCGGTATGGCTGTGCCATGAACCGCAGGAAGAATTTTTGTTTGAAGATGAACCACAGGTGATTGTGTAGCTTCGGACACAAAGCCAGGTCAGCGCCAGGATTTTTTCTGCATTCCCACACCCAATAGTGACGTGCATCCCAGATAGACCAGTCCATACGGGCCCAGAATAAGCACAGCGGCAATCCATGGGCGCTGGGGAT
>DAHUXF010000312.1 GCA_027307295.1 Acidobacteriaceae bacterium | reverse complement strand
CGCTTTTCCCATGTTCAGCTCCGATGGCAAAAAATTGGTTTGGGCTTCCAACCGCAACGGCAAGGAGCCCCATGAAACCAATATTTTTATTGCGGACTGGGTGGACTGAGGACCGCTAGATATATTCGGCTTCATGCTGAAAGTGCGTGGTGATGAGACGCGGAACAAGCATTGGCCGCTGATCCTGTTCGTTGAATTTCAAATTCAGGATCTGGGAGCACGTCTCGCACAGCCAGAAGCATTCTATGGCTGTCGCTTCTGGTCCGCCATTTCTCCGCGGCGTCGCAAATAGCATGCCTTTGCGAAAATATACAAATGGATCACAGCACTCCGGATTGGCGCATTGCGAGATCAAATCAATCCTGCCTGAAATGAGTGTAGCCGTTCCGGGTCGTCATTCTGTGATGCAGATCACCCATCGCAGTGACGCTGCCATGTGATTATCATTCTTGTGAATTTGTTGAGGAGATGGAGAGTACAATTTTTTGCCCGAGATCTGCGGCCCGCGACACCGCTCCGGAACAGACACTGGCTGCAAGGTAGAGCGCGCAAAGATCACAGCACGATCTCCTGAAGTTATGAAAGAAGTAAGTGATGAAAGCCTTTCTTCTCAGAAAACCCGCTCCCGTCGAAAGCAACCCGCTTGAGTTATGTGAAGTGCCTTCGCCAGAAGCTGCCGCCGGACAAGTCCTGGTCCGTGTGACCGCATGCGGTATTTGCCGGACGGATCTTCATGTTGTGGAAGGCGAGCTGGAACCCAGGAAGCAACCCCTGGTTCCTGGACATCAGGTGGTTGGCACCATTCAAAGCAATGGTCCTGGCAGAACCAGATACCCTGCGGGGACGCGCGTCGGCATTCCCTGGCTGCACCGGACCTGCGGAGTCTGCCCCTACTGCCGCAGCAATCGCGAAAATCTTTGCGACTCCCCGGCTTTTACCGGTTATACCGTGGATGGCGGCTTTGCCGAGTACATCATAGCTCCGGAAGATTTTGTCTATCCGCTGCCTGAAGGTTTCAGTGATCTTCAGGCTGCCCCGTTGCTTTGTGCGGGAATTATCGGCTTTCGCTGCCTGCGGATTTCAGACATTCTTCCTGGAAGTAATCTCGGCATCTATGGTTTTGGCGCAGCCGGACATGTTTGCATTCAGGTAGCGCGTCATCAGGGCGCAAAGGTTTTTGTCTGCACACGCGAAGAAAAGCACCGGCGGCTGGCATTGGAGTTAGGAGCTGTGTGGGCCGGAGGGGCCGTGGACGCTCCTCCGGAAAAGCTTGATTCGGCCATTATCTTTGCACCGGCGGGTGAACTTGTCCCCCCGGCCCTGCAAGCGCTGAGGAAAGGCGGTGTACTGGTGCTCGGCGGAATTTATATGAGCCCGGTCCCCTCGCTCCCCTATCCACTTCTCTACCAGGAACGCTCCATTCGCAGCGTAGCCAACAACACCCGCGAAGACGGCCATGAATTTCTACGGATAGCAGCCGAGATTCCTATTCAGACGCAGGTGCAGGTCTTCCCTTTTGAGCAGGCAAACCAGGCGTTGAATGCGCTGAAGCATGATGGAGTGCGTGGAGCAGCTGTTTTACAGTTCTGAAACCCAATCGCCATGCAGACCAGAAGATTCAAAAAAGAAAGGCTGGATGCCGATGAGCATCCAGCCCGTGAAAATGGTTACCTGAGGACCCTGACTTATTGCTGGCTGACCGGCGTGGACGTTCCGCTGGCCCCATTGTTGTGAACGCGGTTGGTACCGTAGGAAAAGATGCTTCCACCGTTCTGGTTCAATCCCGTCCCGGTGTTGAAGGCATACTTTGTATCTGCGGTAACAATTGTTCCACCGGCGAGCGCATTTGCCGCCGTGGCGTTAAAGGAAACCTGGCTGTGGTCGATCGTCAGGATTGCATCTGAGGCAGTGGAATCGGCCTGGATGCCTGCCGTAACACTATTCTCGATGAAAGATTCGTTGATGACGACGCGGCTGTGGTCCGTTGCCTGAATGCCGATGTTGTCCAGGATCGTGGAAGAGCCGGTTATGCCAACCTGCACTGTGGGCGACTGCAGATTGCTGGCTCTGATTCCAACCCCTGAGTTGTTCTTCATGACTGAATTAAGAACGTGGACTGATGCGGCGGTATTCTGGTTCAGGGCAATGTTGATGCCGTTTTGCGTGAAGCCGAAAATGTAGCAATTCTCAATATTCAAGTCCTTGCCGGAGTTGAACTGGACGCCGTTGAGACCGGAGCTGATTCCATTAATCCTCAGGTTGCGCAGGATCACCACATCATTAGGGCCGGCAGCCACAACAATTCCATTGGTTCCGCTCACCAGCACGGACCCCACCTGCCCGCCGCCTCCATCCAGGGTGATGGCTTTTGTGATGGTGACCGCGCCGAATCCAGCGGGATCCAAAGCATCAATTTCACCGCCAGCGGCGGTTTTGGAAATAGCGCCAGCGAAGGTCTTGCAAGGCGCCGTGCGGCTGCAGGGATTGGCATCGTCTCCAACGCCGGAAACCCAGGTACGGCTGGCCTGCCCGTACATCATGGTTGTGCCAAATGCGATAACTGCCAGCAATTTCAATGCATTCATTTTCATCTTTCAAAATCTCCTTTTAGAAGTGGGGGCCCATACGTAGTTATTCCAAAGAAACTTTTTAATTTCGTTCAGGGGGCTTTACGAAATAATTCCACACGTACACAACTTGCTATGCGTAGTGTTGAATCTCAGGAAAACGTATCAAAGCCGTTTCACTTCCCAGCCTTTGTTTTTCCAATTTAGGGCACATAACACCACAGCAACACAAGTTAGGGGGTATCGCTTTTCCGCGACGTGGTGGTATAGCTCATAAAAGTAACAGGGTGAGCGTACTCTATCAGGTTTTCAGGATATTGCAATTGAAATTACCGCTAATTTTTGGTTCCCAGGTAACCTACCGCTCAGCAAGGATATTACAAAAGGGGAGAACTTCTTTCATCGCATCCATCTGAGGTGATTCCAGGACTTTTAACCTGGTAAAATTCGACCGCAAAAAGTCCAGCAGCGGCTTGGCGTTGCCGAATGCCTCAGCATATTCCACAAACAGTTTTAGGCCAGCAGAACGCTTAAGGGTCTGCTCCATTCCTGTCAGGGCATCGAATTCCGCGCCCTCAATGTCCATTTTGCAGATGTTCACCGGCGGAAGATTCAGCGAGTCAATGGTCCGGCCCGCGATTGTGCCCGCCGGCTCGCCTCTTTCGATGATGTTGGACTCGCCTTCATTAAGAGGATTGCGATAGAGAGAAACAGTCTTCTCAGTCCCGGTGGCCGCCATCTCCAAGACCGTTACCTGATTGCTGACTCCATTCAGTCGGATGTGATGACGTAACATGGCTGCATTGCGTGGGTCTGCTTCAATAGCAAAGACCGTAGCTCCACGCTTTGCCGCCAGCAGAGTGTATAACCCGGCGTTCGCGCCTACATCCAACACAATGCTGCCTGGTTTGACAAATGAACAGAATGCGGCAATCTCTTCTTTTTCGTAGAAATCCGGATAGTGCCAGAGAAAAAGACCAAGGTTGCCGGTTAAATCCAGATCAAGGACCAATCCCGGCTCAATCTCTGTTCTTATCAGAAAGCCTGCAGGAAGGATTTTTCGGTACAAATCCCGCAGGTGGTAAAAGGCGCGCACCCGCGGCAGATGCCGGGTGATGCGGCCCATCCGAAGCGCCACCCGCAGCAGGGCCATCTTTATGCCTGACTGTCTGGATCGCGGTTCCATGGCTTATGCGGATGTCTGGCCTGTTGATGTCATGTGCAAGCATTTTGATGGTACCACCGGGAAAGATTGGCGGGCTGCCTTGCAGGCACCTGGGGCTACAGAAGCCATCGTGCCCAATATCTGAGGGCAACATCTATAATCGGTTTCTAATGACGCAACCTTCCGGCCAGGTCCATCTTCGACGCATGCACGGACGGCCCGGCGAATTGCAGGCTTTCTGCGCTGGTGTTCTGCCGGAAGGCAAGTTCAAAAGTATTCTCATCAAGCCAAACTGGGTAAAACACCAGGAAAGCCCCGCATTCCCTATTGCAGCACTGGTTACCAGCACTGATCTGGTTGAGGCCACGATTGAAGCCTGCCGGGTGAAATATCCTCAGGCCGAAGAAATCATT
>DAHUXF010000311.1 GCA_027307295.1 Acidobacteriaceae bacterium | reverse complement strand
CCGTCAGCGTCCTGCCAGGTCTTGTTTAATGATGTCCGCTGCTTTCTCAGCAATCATGATTGTAGGATTTTGCGGATTTCCCCGGATGATCTTTGGCATGATCGAAGCATCGACCACCCGAAGACCTTGAATCTGGTGGACCCTGAGGCGCGCATCCACAACTGCGGGCGTCGTCGCATCCTGTGGATTCGGCCCCATCGCGCACGTTCCTACCGGGTGGTACAGTGTGGCCATATTCAGGCGGATATAGGCTTTGATCGCTTCGTCATCGGAGTCGGGATTAGGATGCCCAGGCTGTGCGCCCGGACCGCGGATTCCGTCAAAGTCAGGATCGTGCGTGATGTCCATGGCCTTTCTGACGCCCCAGACCAATCGATCCATATCTTCTGGTTGTGCGAGGAAGTTTGGCTGGATCAAGGGCGCGTCATGCGGATAGGAGGAAGACAGGATCACTTCTCCGCGGCTGTGTGGCTCAACCAATATGGGAGTCAACATGAAGCCATCTGGCCTCAGGCGGGTGGGCGGCCCTACCAGCATATGAATAAAAGCGAACTGGATGTCAGGGAACTTGACTTCCGGGCTGCTCCTATCGAAAAAACCGCCTTCAATACTGTGCGTTGCCGGCGGCAGAGACTTCTTGCCATCCTTATACAGGAAAGCAAGAAATGCGAGCGGATGGTCCTGGTAGTTCTTGCCAACGCCGGGAAGGTCCGCCACTACGTCAATCCCTTGTTGGAGCAGCTCATCTTTTGCGCCAATTCCTGACAGCATCAGAAGCTTGGGTGAATCGATTACCCCGCAGCTTACAATTACCTCTTGTTTTGCGTTGACCACATTGGTGGTCACATTGTGGCGATTGGCGCCGTCTTCATACTGCACGCCTATGGCCCGGCCATTTTCAATGATCAACTTCGTCGCATGGCAAAGGCTCTTGATATACAGGTTGGAACGTGACCGAACGTCCTGCGTGAGATACGCGCTGAGGGAGTGGACCCGCCGGCCCTTGTCGTAAAGGGCCTGATAACTGCCAACACCTTCCTGGTTTGGTGTATTCAGGTCGTTGGTCCTGCGGTATCCGCGTTTCTGACACACTTTGAGAAAAATTTCGGTGGCCGGGTTAAGAGGAATGGTATCGCTTACAGTCACCGGGCCTTCTTTCCCGTGAAGCTCCGGATCGATCCCTGGCTGCTGATTGTTTTCGGCCTTCTTGAAATAAGGCAGGACTTCCTTGAAGCTCCAGCCTTCATTGCCCATTCTTACCCATCCGTCATAGTCATCGGCATTGCCGCGGACATATAAGCCGGCGCCAAAGCACCCGGTGCCCCCAACCAGCCTGCCTCGCGGAGTGAAGATTTGACGATTGTCAAGATTGACCTGCGGCAGGGTCAGATAGCGCCAATCCACATCGCTGTCTTGCAGCTCAGGATAATGAATGGGTACCTCTAATCTCTCCAGGATATTGGCGTTCGTTTCACCATTGTAAGGATCGGGTCCTGCATCCATCAGCAGCACTGAAATGTTCGGATCCTCGGTGAGACGATTGGCCAGAACACATCCGGCTGAACCTGCCCCCACGATAACGTAATCGTAAAGAAAGCCATTGGCAACTTGCCGGACGGCGGTACCTTCTTTGCGCGCGGGCATACTTTCCTCCCAAACGGATTGGCGCTCTTGTATCCAAACTGACTGCTTTGGAAACTATGCATCGAACAGGAATTGGGCAGGTCCCCCGCATCTGGATAAAGGGCCGGGCATGCAAACTTATCTTCCGACTTCACATTGCTAAGATCCAGAAACGTAAATCTGCACCAACTCGTTAAAACTGAATCGTTCTTCAATACGTTAGACATCGGCGCCAACCGGTTTTTGCATGGCGGAAAATTGGCTCGTCCACGAATTGAAGGAATATGCCGTGCGCGGACCAGGCTTCGGCGAAAACGTGGAAACTCCCGTATACTGATGCTGCACGCAAAGAGAAAAACTGGGCTGGGTTTTGCACGTGAATCTTGCAGCCAATCGCAGAATATTCCTTCCGCTCATTCCCAGGACACATTACCAGCATGAAAATCGCGATTGACGCGCACAGCATAGGGTCCCAGGCAGGAGGAAACGAAACCTATTTTCGACAACTCCTTCGCGGACTTGTCCTTGACCCGAGCGACAATCAGTACATCATCTTCCACGCCCATGGCGAATCTCTGCAGGAGCTTGCAGCAGATCCCAGATTTTCGCTTGTTCCCATCCCCAGGAACCCGGTTGTACGGATGGGCATTTCTCTTCCCTGGCTGCTAAGAAAGACAAAGCCGGATGTTTTCCACTGCCAATATGTCTTGCCTCCATTTGTCAGGGCCAGGAGCGTCGTGACCATTCACGATCTTGCCCATGAGCACTTTCCTGAGTTCTTCCATCCTGTGGAGGGCGCGCGCATGAGGAAGCTGGTAAGGGCGACGGCCAGGCGCGCCGACCATATAACTACGGTTTCACGGTTTTCAGCAAATGACATCCAGCAAACCTATGGGGTTCCGCCAGAGAAGATTTCAATTGCCTACCAGTCTCCTGCAGAGCGGTTCCAACCCAGAGACAAGCAAGCTTGCCAGGAGCATCTGGCCCGGACCTATGGAATCAATTTCCCTTTCATCCTGTATGTAGGCAGGATTCAGGAGCGAAAAAATCTCCCGCGCCTGGTTGAAGCCTACGCCTGGCTACGGAAGCAAGGAACGGCAACCAGGCTGGTAATTGTGGGGAAGCGAGACTGGCAATCCGAAAAGCTGATGGCAAAAATTTCTGAACTGGGGCTTGATGCGGCAGTAGTATTTCCCGGATACGTCTCTGACCAGGACCTGCCGCTCTTTTATAACGCCGCGGAAGTATTTGTGTTTCCCTCAATCTTTGAAGGCTTCGGCTTGCCGGTTGTTGAAAGCATGGCCAGCGGATTGCCGACGATAACGTCCTATGGATCTTCCCTTGAGGAAGTTGCGGGAGATGGAGCGCTGCTGGCGGACCCATTGGATGTCTCTTCAATAGCGCAGGCCATGCAGAGAGTTCTTGAAGACACGACACTAAGAAGCCGGCTGATCGAGAAGGGACTCCGCCGAAGCGCAGAATTGAAGTCAGAAAAGTTTTGCTCCAAGCTGCTGGAAGTCTACCGCTCTCTTCTCCAATAGAACCCAAGCATCCATGGTATTTATGTACTTGGCTCACATGGCAATTTTTCTGCCTTGTGTCTGCCATTTCCGCTATTTTTTTGTTGCTACATCTGCAATCTTACGCCAAAAGCAGAATCGGGCCGAGTTCGTGCGTTAACACTGGCGACCGCTTCACAGCAAACCATCCATGGTCAAATGGCTCTAAACCGGAACCCGCTGACAGGTGGGTTTTGTCGTCTTGTCATTCTGTGACTAGGTTATTATTTTCGCGTTCGATGCTCTCGCTCAAGGTTCTCCCACAATTTAACCTTGGCCACATACTGGTCACAATCAACGAATCCTGCATCCGACGTATTCCCCAATTGTTCGTGAGCAAAATAAACCTTGCAGAAGCTCTCGGAGATGACCTGATCAAACCCGTTGGAATAAGTAAATTTTCCGCTCAGTTCGACAGTTCGGGCTTTTGTGCTTGTGCGCAGTTCTTTCAGTTTTTCTTGGTTAAGTTCGGGAATTCTAAGCATATAACTCTTGGCACCCTTATCGCCTTGCAACATGGATGGAATTTCTATATCGATTGGTGTAGGTTGCCCAACAGTAACGTGATGGGGTTCAGATTTCCAAGTAAAAGCTCCATGAAAACTGACTCCCGTAGCAATCGCTATTCCTTCATTTCTAAAGGCCATGGGCAGGGCTGGTGTCAGGTTCGGACTTTCCAGTACAAAGTCGGAAACCCATATTTTAACGACGGCTTGTTGCAGCGCGATAGCCTGTTGTCTGGCCAGCTTAGCACCGTCCTCTGCGGCTTTCGCCGACCTCTGTATTTCGGGGAGTTGCTGCTTCATCTGCTCAAGCTGTCCCTGCATTGTTTGCCATTGTCTTCTGGAATAATTCACGTAAAAAATAGTGAGTACAACAATTGCTACAGTAGCAATGGCACTGATGCTACCACTGTGTCTATCGAGGAAGTCCCAGATCATTTTCCAACCAAGGCGCGCACCAACATAGATGCCGCC
>DAHUXF010000310.1 GCA_027307295.1 Acidobacteriaceae bacterium | reverse complement strand
ATCCGGGCTAACTGCCCCGTGGTTGTAACCGGCCGCCCTCGCACAATGGCTCTGGCGACTGTCCGCGACCTCCTTTCCTCACCGAATTCGTAAATCACATTCGCGAGGTCTTCTTCGCGCATGTGGTTTACCACTTGATCGGCGGTGCGCTCCCCATGCGGGTCCATACGCATGTCGAGCGGCCCTTCCGCCTGAAAACTGAATCCGCGCGCCGCGTTGCCGAATTGCAGCGAACTTACGCCCAGGTCCGCCAGCAGCCCGTCAGCGCTGGCCGGCGGAACATGCTGGAGAACCTCAGCGTAAGAGCTGTGCAGCAGCGTGATCTTTGGATTGCCCCCAGGTCGGTCATCACCCCCGGTCCGAGAAAGCCTCTGCCGCGCCAGTTCGATCGCGTTGGTATCTTTATCGAAGCCAATCAAATGACCCTGTGGGCCGAGGCGCTTTACGATTTCTAAACTGTGCCCGCCCAACCCCAGGGTCGCGTCGATATAGGTCCCGCCGCGCCGGATTGCCAAAAAGTCGATCGCTTCTTTTAAAAGAACCGAAACATGGCCAACTTCCCCACCGCCATGCGCTCCCTCGGGAGCTTTTTCCCTGCCAAACTCTTCCACCGCTAAATGCCCAGTTCGTCGAGAGTTTTCTCATCGTCAGACGTGAACGGGTTCTCTTCTATGTCCTTCTTGTAGACCTCAATGCTCTGCACTTCGAGGTACGTCAAGTTGCCCACCACGGCCACTTCGCCCTGGATCTTTGCCGATTCGCGCAGCAAACCCGGAATCAGCACCCGGCCTTGTCCGTCGATCTCCACCAGTTGGCCGTAATAGTTGGTCCGATTCAAAAACTTCTTCTTGGTCGGATTGAAATTGGAAAGCTTGGCCAGCTTTTCCTCGATCCGTTGCCATTCCTCGAAGGGATACACTTGAGCAACCTTCCCATCGAGCGACGTGATGTAAAATTGCGTGCCATACTTCTCGTCGATCAGACGCTTGAATTCCGCAGGGACCTTTAAACGCCCTTTCTCGTCGACCCGAGTTGGATGATTGCCGCGAAACATTGTTATTTCTTACTGTTACCCCGGTTAAACCCGGTATTAAGGAGGCAAAAACGGTTCTTTCTGGGTGCTGTACTGGCCCGATTACCGCAATTTTGGGGATTTTCTGGTTCATTTGTCCTTGTGTCTACTTTGGACCACTTACCCCTTGATCGAACCTACTGGTTACCACTTTCAACCACTTTAGACCACATCCTACGCCTAAACAGTTGTCTGTCAAGGGCTTTTTTTGAGCTAGCATGTGGAAATCGACTTTGGAGAAGGCATGGACCGTGGCTGGTGCCCTCCTTAAGCCATCAGTACTAAATATGGTGTTTACAATGATGGTTCGTCCCATCTTCCAACAGCGGAGCGAATCGAATGGTGATGCGAATGCCCACACGTTCCCGCAAGCCGCAAGCTATCTCCGCCGCGCAGATCAATTCATTCCGGCTTCAACGCCATCACCTGCTTGATCCCAAAGGAAAAGACATGGTCGCCATCTGCCGGGATGTTTGCGGCGTGCAGGCGCAAATCATGTCGGCGGCGCATTTGCAGTTGTGGGCGCGCAATCCTGCGCTGACGCGGGAAGCCATTGAAGACGCACTGTGGAAGAAGCGCTCCTTGGTGAAGACATCACTGATGCGCCAGACGCTCCATCTCATTCCGTCAGATGAATTCAGCCTTTATATTGAAGCAACAAAACGCAGCCGCATCGCCGCTGTGCTCCGGATCATGGCGCGATTTAAGATCACAGCGGAAGAGGCCCATGATTTCTCGTCCGTCATCGTCGATGCTCTGGCTTCGGGCCCACTGGGCCGGGCGGCGATCATCGCCGCCGTCCAGCCTAAAGCCAGCAAACGGATGCGCGCGTGGATGGAAAAGGTATGGAGCATCGTTCGGATTCCCGTGGCAGAGGGCCGGATTTGTTACGGAGCTGGCGAAGGAAATCAGACGACCTTTATCCGCACCGACCAGTGGCTGCCGAAGTTCAAGCCAGTCGAAGAGCATGCAGCTAAACTGGCTCTGCTTTCCCGCTACTTGCGAGCTTTTGGCCCGGCGACGCTCAAGGATTTCATCCACTGGTCCGGAATCTCGTCTGCAGAAGCGCAGAAATTATTGCCCCTCCCGGAGAACAAATTTGCGGAAGTGGCCGGGGGACTGCTGCTGCGGGAGGACGTCTCCGCGTTGCAAAGCGCCTCCTCGAGCGAAGGTTCGGTTCACTTGCTGCCCTACTTTGATATTTATCTGCTCGCCCATGCCACCAAGGAACATTTGCTCAATCTTCAGCACTATAAGCGCGTCTATCGCAACCAGGGATGGATTTCTCCCGTGCTGCTGATCGATGGAAAAATCACCGGAGTGTGGGGCTACGAATTATCGCGGCAGCGGATCAACATTCAAGTTGAACCATTCGCGCGAATTGACAGCGGTGCCCGCGCGCAAATCCAGCTCCGCGCCAGGGCGCTGGGCGAATTCTTCCAGCGAACTCCATCGCTTTCGTTCAAAAACTAAGCAATAAAGAAAGCCCCGAAAGAAAAACTTCCGGGGCCTCTTTTATTAGGCTGACAACATGACATTACATGCCGTGCTTGCCACGATGGAGGTCGCGCTTATCGTGCCGGATGTCCTTTTTGTCCTTGTTACGGTCCTTGCGGTCGGCGTGCAAGTCTCTTTTGTCCTTGTTGTTGTCGCGATTGTCGGCGTGCAGGTCACGCTTATCGCGGTTAAGATCGCGTTTGTCATGACGGATTTCGGCCCGCTCTTTCGCGGCCCCCGCCTTATCGCCTTCTTTCGCCTCTTCACGCAGTTCTTTGCGGTCTTTGTTCAGATCGCGTTGGTCTTTGTTGATATCACGCCGGTCCTTGTTCCGGTCAGCACGGTCTTTGTTCAGATCGCGCTTGTCGCTGCGGATGTCCTTGCGATCTTTGGCCAGGTCACGGCGGTCTTGCCGCAGATCTTTGCGGTCCCCCTGCTGGTCAGAGCTCTGCGCCCAAACACTTGTCCCCAAAGCCAGTACCGCCAGCGACAGAACATAGGTCAGATTACGTCGAATCATTTGTGAAATGCTCCTTTCAAACCCTCCAAGGTCTTGAGTTGCTGGCGATATTAACCCGCAGTTTTGGATTAGTTGCACACTGAATCTGGAAGAAAAATGGTTACCTTGGTCATTGGCCCAGGAATGGGAATCCCCGAAAGCTTGCTTTCGGGGCGGCTAGGTGGTTCCAATTGTTGCTGTACCCGAGAAGCAAGCGTAACAAGCCCGATATGACATTTTCGCCCGATGCGAACACGAGAGAACAAGGGGCTGCCACGCGCCAAAACAAACTTCTGCCACAGCAGCGCATCGGCACAGAGAAAACATGCTTTGGGAAATTCCTCACTGGACTGCCATAGATTCGCGCCTTTTGCCTTGATTCGCGGCCAATCTTTGCTGATCTGCATCCATCTGCGCAAAATCTGCAACGAAGAAAAGTACACCGACTCAGGAACGGATCTAGATCCACTTTAGGACGGCCAGCGTCTGCTGTTGGCAAAGCAGGGATCAAACTGTTTTGGATAGAGCGCCCGTGTGTTGGAGCGCAGGTCTTTGGCCAATTCAAGCTTCCACGGCGACCGGGAAGATGATGAATGCATCCGCCACTACATAGAATTGTGAGATTGAGCCGTACAACTGCCAGACCAGTTCTTGCAGGGCCTGAAGCCTGCTCTCCGTCAGCACAGGTGTCGCTTTTGTTTCGATTTTTCGCATGGGAAATAGTCACTGTCCTTGCGGCCACTGTCCTTTAGGTCCGACACCTGCACGGCTCATCTATTCCGGCCCGATTTTTGTTTCAACGGAAGCTTTTTCACATTTATTGCAAACAAAAATAATAGGTTTATATTCAGCAGCTTGCATTGATTTTGACGGGCAGGCTGGGATACCGGGGTTAGGATGTTTCAGATAACAAAAGTCCAGGCACGTAAGTTACTAGTTACAAACCTGCGTTGTCTTTCTTTCGGCGCAATTTCTGGAGTATCTGCTTGTAACTCTGCAAGGGACTTTTAGGGCAATCCAGGCCTGAATTTGGAGAACCACTGGAACCAGGGGAAGGTACAAAACAAGTGAAGTCTACAGGCAGGCATGGGGAAGGTCTTGCCTCACAG
>DAHUXF010000030.1 GCA_027307295.1 Acidobacteriaceae bacterium | reverse complement strand
ACCATGTCATCTGGACGGCAGGCTGTCCAAACAAATCACAAGACTTTTCGGTCCAGAAAATGTCAGTTTTTAGATTCGGAGCGCTACGTGTTCAGGCAAGCGGTTTTTTGGTGTGCCAGTCACTGTGCTTCTGGTAAGCATGTGCAAGCGCAAGCAGGGTACCCTCAGTGCCGTAAGCGCCTGTCATCTGCAATCCAATGGGCAGTCCTGATTTGGAGAATCCGCAGGAAACTGAGATGGCCGGCAGTCCATAGACGTTAAAAGGACGAGTATTGCGCAACAGGACAAGTTCTTTCCTGCGCAACTGGTCCGGTACGGCTTGAAGCTCAGTAAATGATGGCGCAACGGTAACGGTGGTAGGAGTAAGAATGACATCCACCTGGGTATAGAGTTGCGCTATCTCGCGGCGTTGTTGCAGCATCTGCCGGTATGCGGCGATGTATTGTGGAGCCGTTACATCTGAGCCGCTGCCGATCCGGCGAAGCGTTTCCGGATCGTAATCGCTTTCCTGCTGCGCCATATATTTTTGATGATAGGCATAAGGCTCACAGCGCACCACTGTCCTGTCCACTTCAGTCGAGAGATGGACCTCCTGGCTGCCGGCTGTCAGGGTTTTGAGAATGGCCAGTGCAGAATCAACTGCGCTGCGGACTTCTTCATCCAGGTCAATCCAGAATTCAGGTGCAACGCCCAGCCGCAATGATGAGGTTGTTTCTTCCATGGCGGAGGGGTAATACACGGGCGGAAATTTCTGGCTATAGAAATCCTGTGGATCATAGGACGCAATGGCCTGCAGCATCAGCGCAACGTCAGCCGCTGTGCGCGCCATGGGACCAACATGATCCAGCGACCAGGAGAGTGGGATAATGCCGCGCGCACTCACCAGTCCGTAGCTTGGTTTGAGGCCGGTGATGCCGCAAAAAGCAGCGGGTAAACGGATGGAACCTGCTGTATCCGTGCCAATGGCTCCATAGCACATGCCTGCGGCTACCGCTGCGGCGGAACCGGATGATGATCCCCCGGTAATGTGGGCTTTGTTCCATGGATTGCGTGCCGGACCAAAATGGCCGATGATTCCGCTGCCGCCATAGGCGAACTCATGCAGGTTCAGTTTGCCCAGCAGTACGGCGCCAGCCGCCTTCAATCTGCGGATGACCTGTGCATCTGTCGCGGGAACGTAGTCCTTTAAAACTTTGCTGGCGGCGGTAGTTCGTACTCCGGCAGTCTCTGCCAGGTCCTTTACGGCAAGCGGAATGCCATGGAGCGGTCCCTTCCATTCACCGCGCATAATCTCAGCTTCAGCACGCTGCGCTTCAGCCAGGGCAGACTCCGCTGTTACCGTGATGAAGGCGTTCAACTCCGGGTTCAGCCTTTCAATCTGGGCAAGGCAGGCGCGTGTGAGCTCGACAGGCGAGATCTCTTTCTTTTGCACGGCCTGGCTGACCTCAGCAAGTTCGAGCAGCGGTAACTGATTGGCGGAATAGCGCGCAGATGAAGGCATAACCAGGGAGAAGAATATCATTGCCCTGCCAACCGGAGAAACTGCTGTTTTGATTTGGGTCTTACGCGCTGGGAGGGAGCTGGAATCAGGCAGGATTCGCTTTGGAAAAGACCTCCCACGCTGTTCGATATGTATTGGCATGGGCTTGAGCGCTGAGTTCAATGGGATGGGAATAGCCGCCGCCGGAAGTCAGCACAAAAGGAGCGCCATGCCGCCGTGCAGCTTCAAAAACCCTGCGGTCCCGGCGAATGAGCCCTTCCGGCGTGAGTGAAAGGCGTCCTAGAACGTCAGACGCTAGCGGATCGACCCCTGACTGATAGAAAACAATATCTGGTTTGAAGGCGAAAGGCGCTGGAAGGACTTCTTCCAGGTGGGCGAGATAGGCATCATCTTCCATTCGGTCCGCCAGAGCCACGTCCAGGCTGCTGCGTTTTTTGCGGAACGGAAAATTGCTTTCGCAATGGATGGAAAGGGTAAAGACATCGGGATCATCCTGAAAAATTTCTGCTGTACCGTCTCCCTGATGAACGTCCAGATCAATCACAGCAGCGCGGCGAATAAGGTTCTGGCTCCGCAGAAACTGAATCGTAACGGCAATGTCATTGAACACGCAGAAGCCGGCGCCTTCAGAACGGAAGGCGTGGTGGGTGCCTCCACCCAACGTCGCGCCCCAGCCATGTTCCAGGGCCTCAAGCGCTGCGCTCATGGTGCCGCCCACTGATGCAAAGGCGCGTTGCACCAGGACCTCTGACCAGGGGAGTCCAATGCGGCGCATCACAGGCTGCGGCAGTGTTCCCGCAACAAATGCAGTTACATATTCTTCATCATGGGCCAGGGCAATGGCTTCGCGGCCGGCCAAAGGGGAGGCTTCCAGATGAAACAGGCCTTCCTTCTGAAGAATCTGGTGTAACATGCCATACTTCAACGCGGGGAATTTATGGCCTTCGGGCAAGGTAATCCGGTAGCGATCGGTGGAAAATATCCGGAAGCGGCTGGGCTTCATCACCAGAGGTTAGCTCTCTCGTCCATATAATATATGGAGGCAAGTGGGCCTGGCCGGACGGACTGTGCGTTTTCGAACACCAGGTTTCAGGAGTGAACAGTCAAGAAGGGGCAAGAGGCACCTGCAAGTAATTCTCCCTTTGTCTGTCAACTACTTACAAGGATGCTGGGTTTGGCACCCCTAGTGCATGTACGTTAAATGTCATGGATATAGTACGCGACGAATCATTTAAGAAGAAAAAACGCCGGAAACAGACCATCCTGGTTGTGCTGGCAGTGGTTGCCGTGCTGGGCGTTACTTTAGGTGTTTCCAGGATGAAGCCGGCGCTTCAAAGTGTCGACTCTGGAATACTTTGGCCGGATACTGTAAAGCGTGGCTCTATGTTTCGACAGGTGCACGGCCTGGGATCGTTAGTGCCCATTCCGGAGGACGTGCGTCTAATTCCTGCGGAGACAGATGTACGCGTTGAACGCATTTTGGTGCTTCCAGGCACGCCGGTAAAGCCGGACACCATCATCATGGAACTTTCAAATCCGCAGGTGGAGCAGGAAGCGGTGAGCGCTGATCTGGACATGCGGTCAGCGGAAGCGGAATACCACAACACCAAGGCGAAGATTGACAGCGATCTCATGAGTCTGCGTTCTGCGGCTGCAACCGTGGAAGCGGACTATGAAAATGCCAAACGGGATGCTGACCAGAACCGGGAATTGAAGAAGATCGGCGTAGTGTCGGACTCGGTTTTGAAAACTTCACTGAGTAGAGAAAAGGAACTGGCAACGCGCTATCAGCTGGAACAAGACCGGATTGCTGAAAGCACCAAGGCAATTGAAACTCAGCTGGCGGTGCAGCAATCCACAATTGACCAGAAGAAAGCTCTGGCGCAATTGAAGCACCGGCAGAAGGACGCTCTCCGTGTGCGTGCCGGGATTGCAGGGGTCCTGCAGGAATTGTCCGTACAGGTTGGCCAGCGTGCGGCCCAGGGAACAATCCTGGCAAAGGTAGTACAACCGGATCATTTGAAGGCAGAATTGAAAATCCCGGAAACACAGGCCAAGGACATTATCCCTGGCCAGAAGGCGTCCATCGATACGCACAATGGTGTGGTTGAAGGCACTGTGAGCCGCATTGATCCTGCTGTGCAGGCCGGCACGGTTACGGTAGACGTGAAGATGGATGGCCCGCCGCCCAAAGGCGCGCGACCTGACCTGAGCGTGGATGGGACCATCACCCTGGAGCGTCTGGACAATGTGCTGTATGTTGGCCGGCCCGCATTTGGGCAGGAGAAGAGCACAGTCGGAATGTTCAGGATTGATCCGGATGGCAAGACTGCAACGCGCGTTCCCGTAGAGATGGGACGCAGCTCAGTGAACTCGTTTGAGAGTGTGCGCGGATTGAAAGAAGGCGATCAGGTGATCCTTTCCGATCTGTCGCGCTGGGACAATCAGGACCGCATTAAACTGGACAAATAAATTTAAGACCTAATATCAGGAGAGTACACCGTGGCGAGTGGACAAACTTTGATCAATCTGGAGAACGTCACCAAGATTTTCTATACTGACGAAGTCGAGACGCATGCGCTTTCGGGTATCCACCTGGACATCAAAAAAGGCGAATATGTCGCCATTGCCGGGCCGTCAGGATGCGGCAAATCGACTTTGCTCTCCATTATCGGCCTCTTGGATTCTCCCACGGATGGCTCATACATCCTGAATTCCCGCCCGGTGCAGGGACTGGATTTTTCTGATCGCGCCCGCATCCGGAACCAGGAGATAGGCTTCATTTTCCAGAGCTTCAACCTGATTGGCGATCTTACAGTGTATGAAAACGTGGAGCTCCCCTTGACGTACCGCTCCATGTCTTCTGCCGAGCGCAAGAAGCGCGTGCAGGAAGCGCTGGAAAAGGTTGGTATGGCGCACCGCATGCGCCACTATCCTTCACAGCTCTCCGGCGGTCAGCAGCAACGCGTGGCCGTGGCGCGTGCTCTGGGCGGAACCCCATCCATTCTGCTGGCGGACGAACCAACCGGAAACCTGGACTCCCGCAACGGAGAAGCGGTCATGGAGTTGTTGCAAAGCCTGCACCGTGAAGGCGCCACCATTTGCATGGTGACGCATGACACGCGTTTTGCCAAGCATGCCGAGCGCACTATCCATCTCTTTGACGGCAAGGTGGTTGAGGAAACAGAAGCCGCACAGGCAGCCGAACTTGCGTAAAAAGCCGGCGTAGAAAAGAACGGCCAATCCACAATTTTAAGATGAGTCCGCGCGACGAAGGGTGACGTGTGCTTACACTGCTGCAAGATTTTCGTTATGGTCTGCGTATGCTGCGCAAGTCGCCTGCTTTTACCGCGGTTGCCCTGATTACGCTCGGTCTGGGAATTGGCGCGAATACTGCGATTTTCAGCATTGTGAATGCTGTGCTGCTCAAGCCGCTTCCGTTCCCGGAGCCAGAAAAGCTGCTCTACATGACTTCAGCTTCAGAGAGAAATGGAGTCGTCCAGAACTTTGCCAGCTCATATCCTGACTTCCTGGACTGGCGCGCAACTGCCAAATCTTTCAGCGGTATGGCTTCATATCATCAGGACAATTTTACTCTCACCGGTTCGGAGCAGCCTCTGCATGTGGCAGGGGTAACTGTGGCTGGAAACTTTTTTTCCATCCTGGGAACCAAGCCGCTGCTCGGACGTGGCTTCACTTTGGAAGAAGAGAAGCCAGGCGCCCGCGTGGTAGTTCTGAGCCACGATCTCTGGCAGTCGGCATTTCATGGTGATCGCAACATTGTTGGAAGGAGCATTACCTTAGACAAGCAGAGCTACACGGTTGTGGGCGTTATGCCGGCCGGATTTTCTTTTCCTCTGGATGCAGAGCCCCCTAAACTTTGGCGGACGCTGGCGATTGATTCAGAAACAAAAGATCCCAAAAACCAGCCGGCGGCAACGTCACCGGAACAGCGTGGCTCACATTTTCTTCAAGTCGTGGGCCGGTTGAAGCCGGACGTGCCGCTTGACCAGGCGCGCGAAGAGATGAATGTGATCGCCCGCGGACTGGCAGCGCAATATCCTGATACAAACAAGAATTTTCCTAGCGTTGCTCTCATGCCGGAACTCGAGCATCTGGTGGGTAAAACGCGGCCGCGTATGATTATTCTGTTGATATCGGTCGGCGTGGTGCTGCTCATTGCCTGCTTGAATGTGGCAAATCTGCTTTTGGTCCGCGCGAGTAAACGGAATCGCGAGATTGCTCTACGGGCGGCGCTGGGCGCCAAGCGCGTCCGCGTGGTGCGCCAGATGCTTACGGAGAGTGTAGTGCTGGCCCTGGGTGGCGCTATCATTGGCATTCCAATCGCAATGTGGTCGCTTGACGCATTCATTGCATTGAATGGACAAAGCGTGCGCCGTATCCAGGACGCTGGATTGGATGGAAATGTTCTGCTCTTTACCGCTGGTTTAGCGTTGCTTACCAGTGTTGTGTTTGGCCTGGTACCTGCTCTGCGCACCTCCAGTCCGAATTTGACGGAGTTTCTGAAAGAAGGCCGTGGCACTACGGCCAGCGGTTCGCACCAGCGTCTGCGCGGTGCACTGGTTGTGCTGGAAACGGCTGGCGGACTTGTGCTCTTGGTTGTGGCAGGGCTGCTTCTGCGCAGCTTTCACCGGCTGCTGTCGGTTGATCCCGGATTGAACCCGCGCAACGTCCTGACGTTGACCTTTGATCTGCCGGAAACCAAGTACAACGACCAGCAGCAGATGGATTTCTACACACAGTTGCTCTCTCGCGTGCGTACTCTGCCTGGCGTAGTTTCTGCCGGGGCGGTCACGCCCTTACCGCTCAGCGGCAATAATGCCATGATTAGTTTCCAGGTTGAAGGCCACCCTGTTCCGAAATCAGAAGAGCCGGCTACTGACATAGAAACCGTTTCGGCGGGATTTTTTAAGACCATGAATATCCCACTCCTCCGGGGACGGGATTTTACTGAGCGCGATGACAGCAAGGCCCCTGGCGTGGTGATTGTGAATGAAATGTTTGCGCGCAAATATTTCCCCAATGAAGATCCTTTGGGCAAGCATATAACTCCCGGAGCTTCCAATGGAGGACCTTCGCAGCCGCGTGAGATCATTGCGGTAGTCGGCAATGTGAAGGCTCGCAGCCTGGATGCAGACGATGTGGCGACTTATTACATACCTTCTACGCAGTTGAATTTCGGATCGATGGCTGTGTGTCTGCGAACAAGCGTTGATCCACACAGCATTACCTCCGCTGTCCGTAACGTTGTTTCTTCCATGGATTCTGACCTGCCACTTTACGACATCAAGACGATGGAAGAATATCTTTCCGCTTCCGTGGCCACGCAGCGTTTTAACGCGATGCTGCTGGAAGCCTTTGCCGGCTTGGCGCTGCTGCTTACGGGAATCGGGCTTTATGGTGTGATTGCCTACGCGGTTGCGCAACGCACGCATGAGATTGGCGTCCGCATGACTCTGGGCGCTTCACGGTCCCAGGTGATCCAGATGGTCTTGAAGTCCGGTCTGCAACTCACGGGAATTGGGGTGGCGGCAGGCGTGGTATTGTCACTGATTGCGGCGCGCTTTGCCACGTCATTCAGTAATTTGTTATTCGGCGTCAAGCCAACGGACGCGGTAACGTTTGCCGCTGTCATTGGAATGGTAGCTGCGGTTGCACTGCTGGCGTGTTACATACCAGCGTACCGGGCGGCAAAAGTGGATCCGATGATTGCCCTGCGATACGAATAAAGCTACTGCGGTTCCCCGAGTTGGTGCACGTTGCTCGCCGTAATTTGCGCAGATGAATGCGAATCAGGAAAGGTATCAGCCGCGAATCAACACGAAGAATGCGAATCTATGGAGAGTCCAACCAGGGCTCTTCTCAAAGATATGTTTTCTCTGCGCCTCCGTGCAGGATGCCTCTTTGCTGCCGCTCAACATTTTAAAAAACCGGGCCGCAGCCATGGCCATGGCCCGAAGAGTCTAATGAGCAGGTTGCGGTGTGGCTTGCGCAGGTGCATTGGGCTTTACGCCGGAGAAATCAACTTTCGGCGTGGTGCGCGCGCCTTCACTGGCGGCAAAGTAGGCGTCATTGCGTTTGAATCCGGCAATGCCAGCCCAAAAACTATTGGGGAAAAGACCAATATAGGTGTTGTAGTCCTGTAGAGAATCGTTATAGCGCTTGCGTTCAATGGCTATGCGGTTCTCTGTTCCGGCCAGCTCATCCTGTAAGCGAAGAAAATTCTCGTTGGAACGCAATTGCGGATAGTTTTCCACCACCACCAGCAGGCGTCCCAGCGCGCCATCCAGTTGTTTGTTCGCGGCAATCTTATCTGCCGGAGTGCCGGCAGAGAGCAGTTGCGACCGCGCTCTGGCGATGTCCCCAAAAACAGTTTGTTCCTGAGCAGCAAAGCCTTTCACCGTCTCCACCAGGTTGGGGATGAGGTCGGCGCGGCGCTGCAATACAATGTCCACCTGTGACCATGCCGCTTTTACCGTCTCATTCTTCGTTACCATCTGGTTCCTTGCACCCACATAACTGCTGAATCCCGCCACCAGCAGCAACGCAATGACTCCAAGCGCTATCCAAACCTTCATCTTCTCCTCCATCTCCTGTAAACAGCTGAGTTACTCCAAGGCATCCACTGTCTGTATCACCTTATCAATTCCTTCAAGATATTTTGCGAATCCTGGACCCGTGGCAATCTCGCTCTCTTTGGCCGTGCGTGCACGCACCTGAAGCAACAGCAGAAAAATAGCGGGATCGAACTGGATACGCTCCGCCAGCTTCCTGATGTTGTCCGCCTTGCCCGGTGCGGGCTTTTCTCCCAGCGCAATCAACGTATGGCGGAACAACGTGCCAAAATTGGAAACGGAATCAAGCATCAGCCGCCGGACTTTGCTCTCATCCCCCACAACCTGGATATACATTTGTCTCAATGTCAGCAGCTTGGTGCGCAGGTTGTGCTCCAATTGGACGCGGTGCAGGTCCATGGGAACACGCAGGTTGCTGAAGATGTCTTCGCCGTGAAGGATGCGATGGTGCTGGCAGATATCGAGCATCTCAATAGCAAATACGTCAGCCGAGCGCTCAAGTTCCGTGCGCGAGAATAAAAGCGGCGCGGGAAACTTATTTTTCGTCCAGTTGTTGATGATTGGCGCCAGCGCAGCCAGCGCTGCTGCGGAGAGCTCCCGCACAATGCACAGAATGTTGATATCGGAAAAATTGGAATGAAAGTCGCCGGAGGCTGCTGAGCCGAATAGCGCCACGCATTCCAGGTTCGCACCCGCCGACTGTTTAAGACGGTCCACAAACTCCGCGATTTGTTTTTCTGCTTCCATAAGTTTGTCTGCGGGCTGCGGCTACCAGTCGCCGCTCGCTCCGCCTCCTCCGGAACTGCCTCCGCCAAAACCGCCGAACCCGCCACCACCGCCAAAACCGCCGCCACCGCCCCAACCGCCTCCACCACGGCGTCCGCCCCCGCCACTAAGAAAGAACAGGACCAAAAGGTTCCACAGGAAACCAATCCCAAACATCTTCAGGACAAGGGCCAGGGCCGCGACTGCAAGCACCATGCCAACCAGAATTACACCCAGCGGTAATGGCGTGTCTTTAGTAGCGCGGCGGGTGGGATAACTATCCGCTGGCGGCGCGGGCAGCGCTTGAATGCCGTCAAGTTGGACCTTGGCATCGGCGGCAATCACCTCTGCCACTCGCTGTGTCATCAGCAGGAGGGCGGGGCCGTACTGGTTCTGCCGGAGTAAAGGAATGGCTTCCCGCCCAAATGCGCCAACCTTGCCGTCAGGAAGAATCGGCTCCAGACCGTATCCCACCTCAATGCGGCGGCGATGGTCGTTGACCGCCAGCAGAATGAGCACGCCACGATCGCTCGACTTTGGCCCAACACCCCATGCTTTGTAGAGATCGGCTGCGTAGCTGTCAATGTCGGCTCCATCCAGCGAGTGAATGGTAACTACCGCGATCTGCGCTTTGGTTTTCCGGTCAATCTGCTCACAAATTATGCGAATAGTATCCGACGAGGATGCATCCACCACACCTGCAAAATCATTAACATATCCGGTTGGTTTGAGTTGCTTGATTGGCTCAGAATGCAGGACCGCGCTCAGGCAGACGAGTGCCAGAACCCACGTGACTGCCTGCCTGATACTGTTGGGGAGCATGCGTCTTCAATTATAAGCAGAAGAGCAGAATTACGGATTTGTAATACTGCTGTCACAATCGTTGCCTTCTACCGATTGCTTTAAACCGGTGAGAATGAGTTGATGGAGCAGGCATTTGTACCCAATAAATTTTGTTTCCATCCCGATCCTATGGAGACAATGAGGCTTGAGGCAATGAGGCTTCAGGTTGGGAAAGTGCTTGAGCAATGTGATACACTCCGCGCGCTATGTTTCCAAGGATCGTCACACTGCTTTGCTTGTTGAGCATGCCGCTTGCCGCCGCCGATGAGTTCACCCTTTATGAACTGCTTCCGCCGGAGACGCACCAATTCGCCATAACTTATGACGTGACCACCACCCGCGAGGGCGCGCAGTATTTCTTCAACCCCATCCGTCCCGGTTCAACTGCAACAAGAGAGCGCGTGATTGAGCGCAGTACTGGCAAAGAGTTGAAATTTGAAACCGTGAGCGGTAAGGATGCAAAAGCAACCGGGCTGGTGCCGCCGGAGACCCCAGACAAAGCTGAATTTATCGAGGTAAGCCTGCCTGGGCCGGTGCCCAAAGGTGGCCAGACCCGAATACGCATCTTCAAAACGTATACTGACGCGCCTTCATATACGGTCACGGATGGGCAGTTGGTGTTTGTGCGTCCATTGGGAATCAAGCGTAATGTTGTGCTGCTGCCCCAGGGATGGGAGTTGGTGGAGTGCGCATCGCCCGGAATTGTTTCAACCGATGCGGATGGACGTATCCGCGTAAGCTTTCTCAATGATCGAGATGATCAGCTGCCGGTAAAGATTGTTGCGCGGAGGCTGCCATGAGAAAGATCTGTATAGCAGTATTGCTGCTCTCCGCTGCCGTAAGCCTTGCGCAGGAGGAAGGCTTTCATCGCGCACAGCAGGACCGCGAAATAAGCTACTGGCTGTTGGAGCCATCTACCCATCAGTTCCGCATCTCACATGATTTTACCGTCACGCGGCTGGGACAGAAGTCAGTGCATAGTTTTGTGCGCAAGGGAAGCGTGGTATCGCCCGATGCAGCGATGACCGACCTGGATACCGGGAAGCCGCTGAAGACCCTGACTGTTTCCGGAAAAGACGTGAATGCGCTGGGTTATTATCCTGAGCCGGTCGATCCGGAATCGGTAGCGGTGCAGGGAAATCTGGAACATGCAATCGGCGAGGGCCAATCGACGCGTGTGCGCGTGCAGGAAACATACACTGATCCGGTAGGCTATGTTATGCAAGGCGAAGAGTTGGTGTGGACACGGACCTTGGGGCGTCCGCTGAATTACGTGACATTGCCTGCCGGATGGATGCTGACCTCAATCAATATTCCTGCAATGGTGGCGCTGGATGAAGAAGGCCGCATTAAGCTGCGTCTGGTGAATACGCGGAATGGCGATCTGGCCGTGGTGATTAAAGCCAGGAAAAGACCAGTCAAGAAATAAGCATGACTGGCGGACCTTAGGTTCGCCGCTGTCTTGCCACTTCATACATCACGATGGCCGCAGCCACGGAAACATTGAGCGAGGGCACTTTCCCCAGCATCGGGAGCTTTACCAGAAAATCGCATTTTTTGCGCACTTGTTCGTGCAGGCCGTGGCCTTCAGCGCCCAGCACCAGGGCGCAATCCATTTTGTAGTCCAGTTGGTCGTAAAGTTTATCGGCGCGCTCATCCAGCCCCACGGTCCATATGTTTCTGGACTTCAGTTCTTCCAGTGCGCGTCCGGTATTTGTAACGCGGGCGATAGGCAGATACTCAGAAGCTCCGGCGGAGGCCTTGACCACCGTGCCAGTCACGCCTGCGGCCCGGCGTTCCGGAATGATGATGCCGTCAACGCCCGCGCCTTCCGCCGTGCGGATAATCGCGCCAAGGTTGTGCGGATCTTCCACGCCATCCAGCAGCAGCACAAAGGAATGCTTTCCACGTTTGCCAGCCAGGACGTCTTCAAGATCAACGTATTGTTTTTCCGCCGTTACAGCGACGACGCCCTGATGGCTCGAGGCTCCGGCCAGACGTGTCAGTTGATCGCGCGGCAATGTGCGGACGGGCACGCTCCCGGCCCGGCAAAGCTGGACAAGCTTCTGGATACGGGCATCTCCGCGGCCTGGAGCCACAGCCACATAATCAAAACTGCGTCCGCGCGCAGAAAGCGCCTCTTCCACTGCGTGAATGCCAAAAATAATCATCGTCTTGGGTCTGTTTTCTTAGTGTTGCAGCAATTTGCGGACCGCACAAGTCATTGCCGGGTTGCTGCCGGGTTTCTGCAAACACTACAGGACTGCCGCATTCAAATTTGCGAGTTGCTGGTTGTTTAGTCTATATCTGGAAGCAAGGAGCGGCAGCTCTCTCCATAGTGCAGAAAAAAATGGTGCAGAAAAAAAATAAACAGAAGCCCGTGGTATTGTCGATTGCCGGCTATGATCCTTCTTCCGGAGCGGGCATCACCGCCGACATTAAGACGATTGCCGCGCACGGCTGTTATGGCGTTACATGCATCACCGCGCTCACCGTGCAGTCCACGCGCGGCGTGTTCAGCGTGGAACCCGTGGAAGGCCGCATCATCTCAGAGACACTTGAACAATTAGCCAATGATGTTGACCTTGCCGCCATCAAGATTGGCATGCTGGGATCTGGCGAAGCGGCCAAGGCAGTTGCGGCATTTCTGAAACGCCATTGGTTGCGGCGCGTGGTTCTTGATCCGATTCTTACTTCGTCCTCCGGCACTGATTTAATATCGAAAGAGGGATTTAGGGTCCTGAAAGAACGCATCCTGACCCAGGTATGCGCGATAACGCCAAACATTGATGAAGCCGCCGCCCTTACCGGTTTGAACGTGACGAATATTGCGGAGATGCAGGCCGCTGCGCTGGCCTTGCGTGATCTTGGGGTGCGCAACATTGTTATTACCGGCGGACATCTTGATCCACCGCATGATTTCGTACTGCTGGAAGATGGGCGTACCGCAACGCTGGAAGGCGAACGGGTGATAACGCGCTCAACTCACGGCACCGGCTGCGCTTTTTCCACTGCGCTGGCCTGTAACCTTGCGCTCGGCAAGACTCCGCTGGAATCGGCGAAGAACGCCAAGCATTTTGTAGATACAGCGCTAAGGAATGCGCCGTCCATCGGCAAGGGAGTTGGTTCGGTGCTGTAGAGAAATAGCGGCGGGCTCTTACTCCGGTGGTTGTCGGTTGGTTGGCGGTTGCGAATCAGGAGTCGGAGAAGCAACCGGCGGCGTTTTCAGTTCCGGAGCAGTTTGTGGCGCTGGCTGGTCAGATTGTGGTACTTCCACCGGCGCCTGATTCAGTTGCTGTGGCTGCCTGAATTCAGGGGGCGTCATGTTCGTGCCCGGCGGCATTGTCTTGGGCTCAACTACCCTGGGTGGTTCCACTACGGTTCGATTGTCGCGTGTTCTCAGCACGGGCGGAGCACTGCTGCGCCGCTTCGCGGCAACCTGATCGGCAAAGCTTGATTCCACCAGTGCTGTGCTCTGTTCTGCGATCTGTCCCAGACGGCGGCCCTCAACTTCCGGACGCGTGGAAACCACAATTTTGGCATTGGATCGCCTGGCCTGCTGCGCTTGCTGATAATAGGATTGCGCGGTTTCTTTGTCGCCCTGCAGCTCGGCCAGATAGCCCATGTTGTTGATGGTGAATGAATTGTTCGGATCAAGCCGGTACGCCTGCTGAAAATCATTGCGCGCTGTTTTGCGGTCATTTCGATTCATAGCGGAAACGCCCCGCAGATTCAGCCGCGCCACCCGGTTCTGCAGGTCCTGCGCTTTGCTCAACTCTTTGCGGCTGCTCTCAGCATTGCGCGCTGCTACTTCGCTGATGGGCCTTCCACGCCAGTTCCTGTTGAACGCAATCACAATGGGCTCGCGTGAGCCGGTGGCGGCGGAGCGGTCATAGTATTTGATGGCTTCTTCCAGTTCGCCTTCTTTTTCCTTGGCAAACCCCATATTGTTCAGCGTGAATGGATTATTTGCATCGATCCTCAACGCCTGTTGCAGGACCACGTCGGCTTCCGGCGCGCGATCGCGATTCAGCAGACCCAATGCCTCACTGTTCAGTTGGTTGACTTTCATGGGGCCTTCCGCCGTATGCCCGGCAATTGCCGCCACGGTCTTGCCCTGGGCTTCTTCCGCGGTCGAGCGGTCAATCACGGCTTCTGATGTGTTGGCTTGCGCTTGATCGTAATAGCGCAGGGCGCGGTCCAGATTGCCTTCCAGTTCCGCCACATAGCCAAGGTTGTTCAGCGTGAAAGGATCATTCGGGTCGATGAGATATGCCTTATAAAAGAGCTGCTTGGCCTTGCCTGTGTCATGCTTCTTGAGCGCGGCTACGCCGTCCCGGTTCAACTGTTGTACCGGCGTGTACTTGCTTTTCTTGGGCATGGGAATGCGTATTTGTTGCGCCCCGGAAGGCACAGCTCCGCACACGATGAAGAACACAGCCACCAATAGAAGGGGGAAACGCATTTGTAGTCCTGACCTCACGCTGCACACTTGAGAGACTGAATGCAGTAGCTCTGCTTTTGTTTTTGATGGCGAATGTCAGGGATTGGTTGGGCACTAAGGTTTTCTTAAGGTCTTGCCATCTGAGTTGCTGCCGCCTGCATCCAAGCAACTTTAGAAGCAGGTGTGCTAAGGCTTATGCATCGCTCCCCACTCGTCATCATCGTTTTGTCATTGCTGCCGGCAATTGTGTATGCCCAGGCAGGCTCCACATCAGCCGATCCGCGGCAGGCGTCCGGCACACAATTACCATAGCACACACGTTA
>DAHUXF010000309.1 GCA_027307295.1 Acidobacteriaceae bacterium | reverse complement strand
TGCTGCTTCTGCGGCGACAGCATGTTGAAGTTGCTGATCACCTGGTTGGCCTCCGAGCCGCGGCTGGCATGGTGCTCGATGGCGACAAGCAGGTCCGAGGTGCGGCCATCGTGGAGGAAGAAGATGCGCTGGCCGATGCCCCAGAGCGGCGCGGTGCGGAACTGATCTCCGCCTGCTCCACCCTGCCCGACGTTGTCAGCCAATCCTGTACCCATGTGATGAATCTCGATGTCAGAGTAGGCATTCACCGCCGCTCCACCCAATCCAGCTGTGATATTCGACGGTTGCGTAGCGCCCACTGTTGGATTATGGCACGCCGCGCATCCGATGGCGCTGAAGAGAGAGCGCCCACGGCTGATGGAGGCTGATCCTCCCGGTGTGGTGGCGGAAGGCTGCGGAGGCGCCAGCAACCGCATGAAGTTGGCAAACGCTGAGACGTCATCCAGCACCGCAGCATTGGGACTTGCATCCGGGTTTGAAATATCCTCCGGGTAGCCACTTCCGTTCAGGCTCAGGCAGTTTGCCGGAAGGCCACGGCCAAAGTTATCTTCGCCCGGCAGAGGACGGTCCTGTTGGAACACAATGTTGGAGATGCCCTGCTCCACGTTGTACGCCTCACCAGCAAAGATGTGCAGCGACTTGTTTTGCGCTTTCCATCCGAACCGGGTGATCGTGCCATCATTGCCGTTGCGATTGAACGAGCCGGCAACGCCAAAGTTATTGTTCAAATTGGCAGCCTGGTTGTTCAGCAATGTGGAATCGTCCAGGTTCTCAAGCAAGCCTGCGCCAAAGGTCGGCGTAGGAATGCGGTAAATCACGTTGTTGGTAGCAACTGCCTGAGCAAAGCTGGGCTGCGGCAGGCTGCAAGTGCCGGCATCGGGACGTCCACTGACTGTGAACAGGTCCTCTACGCCGCCATTAGGAGCATTGGGGTTGGGGTTGCCGAATTGGTCAAAGAAGAACGGGAAGCGCGCTTCGCGCGTCGGGCCATTGGCTGTGATGAACGATGGCCTGCTATCGCGGGGGGCAACGCTGCCGCCGGCAAAGGCATATTGAGGATTGACAGCCGCACCGGATCCGCCGACGGCCGGCTGCGCGTGGCAGGAACTGCAGCTGTTGGAATTGAACCGTGGTCCAAGTCCGTTATTTCCGGTCGGGCTGTTGGAAACCGAGTCCACAGCCTGGAAGCGTGCCAGACCGTCACTGAAAAAAGAAGCCAGACCGGGGTCTGATGCTACTGAGGCAAGAGCCGCGCCCGTGCCACGATTACCGCCTTGCACACCGGGATCTGTTTGAGCACACGCCGTTCCGGCGAAGAGCAGCGTTGCAAGTGAGAGCTGTAAAAAAAGGGATTTCCGTCTCGTCATTGCGAGTTCCTCCTAGGGAATATTCAAATAACAATGGGTGATTCTTTTTTGTAGAACGCGCCGTACTGCAGACGATTGAAGTCGTGTCTGCCAATAATGGACGGGAAAGGATCGAACGTTAGAATCCAGAATTGACCACGTGAAGAAGATCAATCCAAAGTAGCCGGCGAAAAACATACAGCAACTCCCGATCGGCAGTCAACGAAAACCAACGTCGTTCCAATTTGGGAATTCCATTTTGGGCATAATCTCCGAATCCTTGCACACCATCTGCTTGCCCGTGATTTTCGTTAATTTTTCGCTGTCTTGCGCTCCAATTTAGCCAATGATTTCAGTGTCAAGATGAATTGCAAAGTAGTACAATGTCCCGGCGAATTGAAGGGGGCAAAATTGCACTCAAAGACCTTTACTTTCAAGACCTTTGCTTTATTGTTAACAGTGGTTTTGTGCGGTTCTATCGGGGCCAGGGCCCAGGATGCCGATCCGGAGAAACCGCCCACTCCGCCGCCCCCGCCAGTGGAGTCAGGCGGTGATTTTGCCGGCGTCAATCCAGACGCAAAGAAGATCCCGCAGGGCGTGATTATCGTCAAAGGCGCAGTACCCAGCGCCAGCGATAGTTCAACGCCCGTGCCGGAATCGGGAAGCGTCACGGAAAATCTTTATTCCAACCCATACTTTGGATTGACATTCCCTCTTCCGGCAGACTGGTATCAGAAATATGCAGGGCCGCCTCCTTCTGACAGCGGACGCTACGTACTGACACAGCTTGAACCCACCAGGGCGTTTAAAGGACCGGCACGCGGGACCATTCTAATCACCGCGCAGGACCTGTTTTTCGGCTACATACCAGCGAAGAACGCACTGGAGATGGTGAACGCCAAGAGAAGTCACCTCAGCAATGATTACAGGATGGAACGGCAGCCCACCGAGGTCAGCATTGCCGGCCGGCAGTTCTACCGGATGGATTACATGTCTCCGGTGGCGGAGTTGCACTGGTACACCCTGACCACCCAGGTCCGTTGCCACACCGTGGAGTTCATGCTGACCAGCCGCGACACGCAACTGCTGGAAAGCATTGTCCGGAGCATGGACAAGCTTAGAGTGTCAGAGGAAAACGCTCCGGTCTGCGTCAGGAATTTCGCCACCGGTGACAACGTGATCCAGCGCGTTGAGCCGGTCCTTACCGAACACAAGTACAGCCAGATTCCTGTCAGGATCATCGTCGACAGATATGGCAAGGTGAAGCACATTCACATCATCAGCTCTTTCCCGGCAGAAGCCAAGGCCATTACGGATGCGTTGATGCAATGGGAATTCAGGCCGTACAAGCAGAACGGACAGGCGGTAGAAGTTGAAACCGGCATCATGTTCGGAAGGGCCGCTATGCCGACTAGAACAGCCACCAACGCAAGAGACTAAAAGCGGGTCTTCTTCACCAAGCAGAGAAGGATTGCCCTTTTGAAATTCATGTCCAACCGAACGAGCCCTGTTTCCTATCCTCGGGACACAGGGCTTTTCCGTCGCTTCCACACCGCATAGAGACTTACTGCCAGCAGCACGACAACTCCTGACGCGATGGCCCACACGCCGGAGTCTTGACGCTCTGGGACTGCCGCAGAGGCAGGAACAGGCCTATTCGCGGCAGGGCCCATGGCAGGATTCGCCGGTGGAGCTGATTTGGCAGCCTGCTGGGTAGACGGCGCAATGCCAATGCCCGAAATCTCAAACGCCGCAACATTACGAATCATAGGCTTGGCGGAAGCCTGCTCAATTTTTAACCCCTGCGCCAAACCCGGGCTGGTGAAGGCTTGTGGCACTGCCGACTTGAACGTCAGCGATGGAGGATGCATCACCGCGAAGCTTTTGACAGGATAACCCGGCTTTATATGCAAAGTAGTAGGGCCAGTGTAGGGCAAATGGTAGGTAAATTTAAATAGCGTGTCTCCGGGACGTATGGGGAAATCAACGGCATAGCGCCCCTCCTGCCCTTTAACGGGCACGGGAGTAACGTTCACCCAGACGCCACTGCCTCTCTTGGCCGTAAAGGAATCCATAGTGGCATTGGCTGCGATGGAAACCTCAAAGTTGCGTGGGCGGGCCTGGGTCACTGGCGGTACGACGTCATTGATGATGTCATACATCTCAGTAATCTTCAGGAACCGGCCATCTGACTCCACTTGCGCAATGCCGAGACGGCCCTGCAAATCCTGGATGCGGGTAACGGCATCAAAAATCTCGAGATCGAGCGGCCCGTTTCCATGCAGGGTAGTGTCATAGGTGACTCCCTGGTGCAGCACGCGCACAAGGCGCTGGGCAGGGCTTGCGGCCAGCGGCAGGGAGAAGCTGCCTTGCGCGTCCGTCCTGGTGCGGGCCTCTTCTTCCATGCCGTTTTCCAGACGCAGCAAAACCACTTCATCGCCCACCGCCGGTTTATGGACCGTTTCATTGCGTACCTTGCCGGTGATGGCATCGGCGGCAAAAGCGGCGACAGCCGAATAACAGCACGCCAGCAACACAGCGTACCTGGTTCCTGAAGAGATATTCATGGGGACCCGCCTATGAAATGCTTTGGAAGCAATCTTTTCTTTCGTCATTTGAGTCGATTGATGGAACTGCGTGGAGCGATGAATCAGTTTTGCGAGATTCAAACGGCCAGTGCGACAGACATTCTACACTGGGTTTGAATCATGTTCTGGATGACCCAGTGCTTGCGTCCAGTTTGTTGGTGAAACGGGAAGGCACGAATTGACCTCTGCTGCGGCCGATCTCTCGCTTTATGGCGGCGAGTGGGAACCGGCATATGAAAAGAACAT